>JAQWBI010000004.1 GCA_028706475.1 Candidatus Cloacimonadota bacterium | reverse complement strand
CATTCATCATTCATCATCCAGTCTCCTGGTGGTATGCCAGCGGAGAAATCCCTTGACAATGCCCTCAATCAAATTTAGCAGGTATTTTTCATGCTAGAATTCCCGGAATCTTTCATACAACACAGAAATAATTGGATACCAGCTTTTCAAAGGACAGCACATGCAAATACACCGCACTCTGATGCAAAGTAAAGCCCTGCATCAATTTATCAAGTATGTCATCGTAGGATGCATTGTAACTGTAATCGATATGCTCGCTCTGCACTTCAGCTATCGTGTCCTGGCTGTACCGATCAAGATATCTGTAATCATAGGCTTTATGTGCGGCAATGTCTCCAGTTTCGTATTCAATAAATACTACACTTTCCGCAATTTCTCTCCGGCGATTATCCGCCAATACATCAAATACTTCGTTACCAGCATGACCGGTTTGCTCTGGACATTACTGCTGATGACCCTGTTTTATGAGCATCTGAATCTATTTGCCGGGACCACTCGTTACAACTACCTCTTGTGCAAGATGATAGTGGCGGTGATGGTGATGTTTTGGAATTTCATTATCATCCGGCATTGGACTCTGGCGGATTACAATTTTGCGTATCTACCGCCTTTATCCATTTACGGCAAGGCACCGGGCTGTCACCTTAGTGTAATAATTCCCGCCTACAACGAGCAAGACCGCCTTCCCGCCACTTTGAATGACGTCTTCGCCTGGCTGGAGAAACAGGACTTTTCCTACGAAGTACTGGTGATCAACGATGGCAGCAGCGACGTAATGGTGGATACTGTGAAGCGTGAATATTCCGCAAAGCCTGGTCTGATGCTCTGGTCTTTGCCCCGAAACATGGGTAAAGGTGCCGCAGTGCGGGCGGGGATGCTATTGGCAAAGGGTGATTACCGGCTGTTTATGGATGCGGACAATCAGATTCATATTGATGAATTGGATGCTTTTCTGCCGCTGGTTCAAAGTTCACGGGTAATCATCGGATCTAAATATGCAGCCAGGGGCGGTTCCCGGGAGGAGATTACAGCTTCGCGCGTGGTTGTCTCCCGCTTGGGAAACCTGATTATCAAGCTGCTACTGGGTTTGGAGTTGAAGGATACACAATGCGGTTTCAAGCTTTTTCCAGCGGAGCTTGCCGAGGCGGTATTCAGGATGCAGAGAATGGGAAGATTTTCCTTTGATGTGGAGATCCTCAGCCTGGCTCAGCTTTTCAGTTGTGAGATAATGGAACTGCCCATCAAGCTGTATCCAGCCTCTCAGAGCAGAGTGCGCACGCTCAAAGACAGCATCAGTGTGTTTACCGATTTATTGAAGATCAAGCTGAATATCTGGAGACGCCGTTACAAGGTTTCAGAGCTGGAAAGGCCAGTAGAAACCACGAAATTGCAGCGCGAGTTTTAGGATGCATTTCTCCACCAGGATACTCAGCCTTGTTTGCTTGATCATATTGCTTGTGGTAGCGTTTGGAGTATGGCAGATCAATCGCAACACTCATTATTGCTCCGACGACTATCTCTACAGTTTCAAGTTCAATCCCGGATTTGCAGGTGAGGATCACGCCGGACTGGAGTATGAAAGGATCCAAAGCGTTCCGGATTACCTAGCTTCATTAAGCAATCTTTATCACACTCTCACCGGCAGAATCGTACCGCATGCCCTATTGCAATTCTTCCTACTATTTCCCACGTGGGTCTTTGATTTGTTCAATACCCTGGCTTTTATAGCACTTAGTTTGCTGTATGGTACCTGGATAGCCGGGCGCAGACACGATCTAAGGATTCCGCTCAGTTTGCTTGCAGGCATGATATACTACCTGATAGTGGCCTTGAGCAGACGGAATTTCTATTATCCCGCTTTCAGTTGCAATTATCTGTGGACACAGGTTATAGTCTTCGGATTTCTGATCCCGGTGCGTAGATTGGTGCAGGAACAGAACGCCGGTGCGGGGGGGATCCCGATGGCGATATTGATGTTCGTGGCGGGATTGATCACCGGAGACACCAATGAACCGGTGATTCCCGCGTTACTATTGGCCATGGGCGTCTATCTGCTGATCAGGCTGTTTATCTCCCGGCGGAAATTGCCACTGTGGTATTACAGCGGCATGGCGGGCTTGCTGATAGGCTTCATGTTTCTATACTTTGCCCCGGGTAACAGCGGCAGGGCTGCTTATGAGGCAGAGAGAGCAGGAAGTGGTGCCATCGGATTCAGCTTTGCCAATCTGTTTCCCATCGCCCGGGGGAGTCTGGCATCGATACCAATAGTGTTACTTGGAATATGGGGTTTGTTCCGTGTGGATAGAAGCAGTCTTCAGCAAAACTGGCACAGCTATCTTTTCCTGTTTCTGCTCTATTCCGGCAGCATCTTTGCCCTGCTTTTTGCCCCAATCTATAGTAGCCGTATGACGCTTTTGTATTCTGGATTTCTGCTGCTCTTGTGCACTCAGCTTTTTATGGCTAATTGGAAGCGGAAAACGGGCATTCTCGCCCTTCTCATCCTGATCGTAGCGCTGCCATTTACGCTGAGGCTGTATGCGGATTATGCCTGGTCCCAGCGCACAGAAAAGGAGTATCAGCTTTTTTTGGAACAAGTGGAGGAGTGCCCTTCGGATTCGTGTCTGGTACAGCCCCGTGGCTATCATGAATCCCTCACGGATGTGAACTGGGCAAAGCCTGTTGCCACATATTATGGTAAAGAGTACCTGGGAGTAACTGACGAATACTCCATTGAGCTGTTGGAAAACTGGAAAGAACCGGATTACAAGCAGCTGTATTCGCCAAGGCAGGATGGTCCAGTGCAACTATATGGCTTGCGCTATGTGGATCACAATTCTTATGGCCGAAGCTTATATGTGTTGTTGAAAAGTGAGGATATTGAACTCCATGATTTGAATGTGGATCTGAAATCTGCCGACCTACCGGATTGGCTGGAGCCGGTAATGGCTCATATTCCAGGGGAGCTGCTTTACTACCTGCTGCCGGCAGTAACTATTCCCCGGCCTTTGGTGGCCACCCGGATGGGAGAAGTAACCATGTATGTGTTGCCGATGCCCATTGAGGATGGCAAGGAAGACATCATGAGCATCCAGGTAAGGCGGGGCAGAAACAGGCTAATGAAATTCTTCCTGCAGGATGTCATCTTCCACTGAGGATTCCCGTTTTTCTATGGGAAGCACTTTCTTTCACCATAAGCGCCAGAGTAATCCAAAAGAGTAAACTGATTGCATACTGTTGTATAAATATATCGGTGAGGCAGGCAAAAAGCAGGGAAAGCATCCCTGTCAACACGCAAAATGCTACCATATCGTTCTTGGGCTTCACGGCTTTCAAGTGATATAATAGCATGCTTTTGAAGATGATGACAATATAGGCCAGAGTGCCGATAATGCCTATCTCCAGAAACAGATTGATATATACGTTGTGAGCGTGTTGCGCATATAGATTTGGCAGGGGAACCATGTTGTGATAGATATCTTTCCAAGTGCTGAATCCAATGCCGGTCAAGGGATTGTCTGCGATCACAAAGATGGCTTTGTACCATGCTATCAGGCGGATCAGGATCGAGATATCCAGCATTGAGACCATTTCTCCACGCTGCATCATCGAGGAGGGTATCACCAGCGGGATCAGGGCTATGGCGATGAATCCCCATATCCGGAGGCGGCGGTACTTGAATACCAATAAGCCCAAACCGAATACAATCGCCAACATCGCCATCCGGGTGTAGGTAAACAGCATTCCCAAAAAAACGATCAGCGCTCCTAAGAGCCAAAACAGGCGCGATTGATTGAGCTTTGCCCCCAAAGCCAGGCCCAGGCAGAAGAAGAATGCCAGAATGTAAAAACCATTGATGGTCATGGCGTTTGACCAGGTAGAACCGATCCGTTCTGTGGGATTTGTTATAGCTATATAGATGCCAAAAAGCGCCACAACAATTGCTACCAGGCTGATCAGACGCATCCATAGATCCAAAGCAGGTTTGTCTTCCCTACTATTACCGATCACCAAAAAACAGAGCAGGGGGACTACAATGCTAGTTACAAAATATAAAATTCCTCCTTCCACGTAGGTCTTGCTGAGAGCTATAATGCCAAATGCTATTAAGACAGAGAAGCTAAGGGGGTATGAAATCAACAGTTTCCAGGGGCGTACATGCCTGAAATCAGCTACCAGAACCAAGATTAACATGGCCATTGCAAAGTAGAAGCCAAGCTGCATGGGCAGTAAAAAAAGTGTGCTTACCATCACCAGCATGCGAGGCAGAGTGATGCCTCGAAGTAGTAAAAACATCAGCCAAAAGCTGATAAATGCCAAAGCTTTCACAACAGTACCAGTGCTCTGCATCTGAAGGACAATACCGATGCCTAAGGAGGCACTAACTATGCTAAGAGCCGCGAGTCCGGTGAGGCTATAGATTGCTGTCTTGCTTTTCATGCAGCTGGTGTTTCAGTTCGCGCAGACGTTCCGGTTGTGAAAAAATGATCTCTTTTACGATGGCCAATAGAATCGAGAAAACGGTGGCCATGAAAACGGTGACAATGCAGATTACAGCACGGCGTGGCCGCTCCCTGAGTCCCGCTTTGCGAGGAGTATCCAGGATCTCGAGCTGGGGCAGATTCTTCTGTTCTTCCAATAGTGCTTTCTCGTATTCCGGACGTACATAATCGTGCACAACCATCAGGATGTTCAGATTCATCTGCATCAGCGCCATCTTTGCCGATAGCGAGGGCAGGCGGGAGAGATCCAGTTGAAACTTGTTTGGGGCTTCAGGGTCGGACTCTTCCAGATCACGGATCTGCTTTTCGGTAATGGAGATTTGGGAGAGAATATCCTGCACTATTACAGATGATGCAGGATAGTTTGAACTGGCAAGCTCCAGTTCGATCTCCAGCTTCATTTTGGAGGTCATCAGCCGGGAGTATTGTGCGATCAATTGTGTGGATTGCTCCTCTAAATCCACTGCGTGATGCTTGCTTTGAAACTTACTGATCTCAGTACGCAGGGAGTCTATAGAGTGCCGGATCTCATTTACTCTGCCTTCCAGAAAGATGCGGTTTTGCCGGCCTTTCACTATGCGGTTTTGCCGCAGGTATGCTTCCAAACTGCTCAGGTAGAAATCAGCGATATCCCGAGAAAGAGCTCTTGACTTCGTTTCCACAGCCAGAGTGATGAGATAGTTGTCTTCACTAAAACTGATCTGAACGACTTTTTTTAGCTTTTCCAGGGCATCGTCCATGTTTGTAAGGGGATCGGGAGATTTGAGTTTGAAGTATTCAATCAGTTTGAAATGGTGAATCACTTCTTCCGATAACCTTCGTGAATTTATGATGTCGATGGCAGTCATCGTCTCATTTTGCATATTTTGCTCCATGAGATCCCGGGCGAGTTTACTCATCGAGGCGCTTGATGCGGAAAGCTCGATATCCTTGTCGCTAAGTGCGTAAAAAGTGGCTTCAGACTTCCAAATCTGCGGTGTTAACAGACTATAAACAACTGCGACAATCGCAGCGAAGGACACGATCGCGATGATCAGCCCCTTGTTTTTCAGGATGATGCGGATGACCTCAATGAGATCAAGTTCGTTCATCGATGTAGTCTCGTTATTCAAATATACTTCCCCATGATATAAATCGTCTGGAACATAATCTTTGCTAGTGGTGTTTTGTCAACCTGAATTCTTTACTGAGCTTTCCGATCGGTAATGGAGGATTCCGATCCTCCGAAAAAAGCAGGGTAGCATCGAAATGCTACCTTACAATAACTCCCAGTAGCATCGGAATGCTACCTTACAATAACTCCCAGTAGCATCGGAATGCTACCTTACCTCCTTGAGTTATCTATACTTGAACCTGATATCATCGGGTTATCATCGAGTGAGCACAGGATGATAACGGCTTGATATCTGCTTCAACACTGTATCAAACATAGGGAAAGAAGAAATGATCCAAAGGCTCCCTTCGGTCGCTGTAGAAATACGGAGATTGCTACCTCATGCTTGACATGACACTAGCTGGGTGCCCTACTTCTGGGGACCTAGCAATCAAGTAATGGGTAGTGCAACAACCCGGATAGGTAACTGCTATTAGTGCCCCAAAGGGCATAAATCCCGCGTAGAGAACCGGCATACAGGATTTGTCCCAGTGATGTCTCACATATAGAATAGGGAGAGAGAAAATCCCTAGCTAAGATAGCCATCATCAGACAATAATGGTGTAAAACTGTGGTAATCAAATTCTTTAGTATAATATCTTTAATAACCTAAAAGGGTCAGTTTTCATTTGATAAAATACCTGAGTCATGTATGATGGCAATAATGATGAATATTCCGGATGTTCCGGAGGAGGAGATAATGAAGACAAATGCATTGACTGTAAAGCGTTGCCTTACTTTGTAGGTCCCCATTGTTATGATGTTCATCTGGGCATGTACTCCGCAAGTGGTTTTACTCCCCAATATTCCTATTTTGAATACTCAAGCGACAGAAACTGCCGTAGCACCCATTGCGGGGCAGGATGCACATTTCATGACAGCTACCGATTACTTCTTTATGGAAGAAGCTCTTCCCAATGATACTGCCTGAGATTTGGTATTTTTGGGTAAGGTCGTGCAGACTCCAAGCATTCAGACGGACAATCAGGGTCAGATGCTGAAGGTTCAGGATGGATCTACAGTGTGGGCACGTTGGGTAGCATCCACCAGGATCGCCACCAGTGCTGATCTCAGTTTGGGAAAGACGGTGATATTCTTTGATGGTGAATGGACTGATGGCGATGTCCGGATATCTCCGAAATCAAATCAGGACGCTCGAAGTCAAAGCTGGATTTTCAGCCGCATTACGGATTCCTCCGAGCTTTTCAAGGGTTATGTGCTTTGCGGCGGAGACATGAAGGTCTCCACCAAGAATCTGAGAGTGGTTGTAACTCAGTAAGAAAGCCTTAGCATCCGATTTGGAATGCTTTTGTAATCCGTAATTTTGCGGGATCGGATATTTTTGTATTGACAGCAGGGGACTTTTTTCCTGCTGTCATTTTTATTGAAGTGAATAAGTAAATACTAATAAAAAGAGGTATAGATGCATACTACAAAGGAGAATATCCAAAAGCTAAAGGACAAACAACAGAAGATAATGCAGATGGGTGGCGAAAAAGCCGTTGCCAAGCAGAAAGCAGCCGGAAAACTGAGCGCTCGCGAACGATTGAATCTGCTTTTTGATCCCGGGACTTTCAGGGAACTGGATATGTTTGTAAGTCACCGTTGTGACAACTTTGGCATGGAAAAGATCGAGATTCCTTCCGATGGCGTGATCACCGGTCACGGTTTGGTAAATGGTAGGCACGTCTTTGCCTTCTCACAGGATTTTACTGCCCGGGGGGGGTCCTTGGGCGAGATGCATGCTGCAAAGATCTGTAAAGTGATGGATATGGCGCTAAAGAGCGGAGTTCCTTGCATCGGGATCAACGATTCCGGCGGTGCCCGCATTCAAGAAGGTGTGGATGCCCTGAAGGGTTATGGCGACATCTTTTTCCGCAATTCACGTGCCAGCGGAGTGATCCCGCAGATTACCGCCATCATGGGGCCCTGTGCCGGTGGAGCAGTATATTCTCCTGCTATGACGGACTTTGTCTTTATGGTGAAAAACACCAGTTTCATGTTTATCACCGGCCCGGATGTGATCAAAGCCGTTACAGGCGAAATGACAACCCAGGAAGAGCTGGGAGGCGCCATGACTCATAATAGCAAGAGCGGAAATGCGCACTTTGCCTGTGAAAGCGATGCTGAAGCCATAGATCAGATCAAGACGCTATTGAGCTATCTGCCTGCGAACAATATGGAAGATCCTCCTTTTGTGGAGACGGCTGACGATCCCTGGAGGGATTGTCCGGAATTGAACGACATCATCCCGGATAGCTCCCGTATGGGTTATGATATGCGCGACATATTGAAGAGCGTGGTGGACGACGGCATATTCTTTGAACCGCACTACTATTATGCTCAAAACATCATCGTAGGCTTTGCGCGTTTGGCAGGGCGCAGCGTGGGTATCGTGGCAAGTCAGCCAACAGTGCTGGCAGGTTGCCTGGATATCGATGCCTCGGACAAGGCCACTCGCTTCATCCGCTTCTGCGATTCTTTCAATATCCCGCTGATTACTTTTGTCGATGTTCCCGGCTATCTGCCCGGGACCAATCAGGAACACAGCGGCATCATCCGTCATGGAGCCAAGCTGTTGTGGTGTTATTCCGAAGCGACGGTGCCCAAACTGACTGTGGTTACCCGAAAAGACTATGGTGGCAGCTACATCGCCATGAGTTCACGTCATTTGGGCGCAGATATGGTCTTTGCCTGGCCCTCTGCAGAGATTGCAGTGATGGGCGCACAGGGTGCGGCTAACGTTATCTTCCGCAAAGAGATTGCCGCGGCAGAAGATCAGGTGGCGAAGCGGGCGGAGATGATCGCTGATTATGAAGAACGCTTCAACAATCCTTATGTAGCAGCCTCCAGAGGTTATGTGGATGCGGTGATTCTGCCTTCGGAGACTCGCAAACGCCTGGTGGACGCTCTGGAAGTGTTAAGCACAAAGAGCGAGAGCTTGCCACCCAAGAAACACGGAAACATCCCCGCATGAGGACGGCGTAATGAAACACGATAAACGCTCTCTGGCAGCAGTTTCGGCAGTATTGGCACTCATCAGTTCCGAAGAAAGTGCCATCAGTTATAGCCGGCCTCTGCCCGGCAATCCCTCTCATCCCTGGCCGGCTTATGCCCGTGCTCAGACGATGCAATACCGGGACATTACTCAAAGAAGAATGAGAAAAAGAAGTAGATAATAAAGGAGAACTAATGGATAAACACGGCATCCTCGAAATGACCAAGATGCGTTATGAAGCTCATCGGCCTCAAGCCAGTAATCCTATCAAAATACAAGACCTCAGCTTCCGCGACGGTCATCAATCGCTGTTTGCCACCAGAGGTAGAACAGAAGACATGCTGCATGTGGCAGAGCTGATGGATCAAGTAGGCTACTATTCCATGGAAGTATGGGGTGGAGCTACCTTCGATACCATGCACCGTTACCTTGGCGAAGATCCATGGGAACGCATCAGAACACTTAAAAAACACATCACCAAAACTCCTTTCTCCATGCTGTTGAGAGGACAGAACCTGGTGGGATATCAAAACTATGCTGATGATGTGGTGGAAGCATTTACCCAGCGCGCTTGCGACAATGGCATCGACATCTTCAGAGTATTTGACGCTCTGAACGACTTTCGTAATTTCCAAACCGCAGTGAAGATCATCAAAAAGAACAATAAACACTTTCAAGGCACCATCTGCTACTCCCTGACCGAGCAGCGAATGGGTGGCGATATCTATAATGTGGACTACTATGTAAGCAAAGCCAAACAACTGGAGAAGATGGGTGCGGACAGCATCTGCATCAAGGATATGGCGGGATTGATCGCGCCTTACGATGCATATAACCTAGTTTTGGCATTAAAATCCGCCGTGAAAACTCCCATCCATCTGCATACGCACTTCACCAGCGGTATGGGCGATCTCTCGCTATTCAAGGCCATTGAAGCCGGAGTGGACATCATCGATACCTGCGTGGGGCCGTATGCCTATCGCACCTCCCACCCCGGCGTGGAACCGCTGGTAATCAGCCTATTGGGTACAAATCGCGATACCGGTTTCGATATCAGACTACTGAATAAGATCGGCAAAGAGATGGAGAAAGACATCCCCAAATATATGCACTTTGTAGATAATACAAAGTTTTCCATCATCGATACAGATGTGATCATCCACCAAACTCCGGGCGGAATGCTTTCGAACCTGGTAAATCAATTGCGCCAGATGGACGCACTGGATAAGTTGGAAGATGTGTTTGAAGAGATTCCCAAAGTACGTAAGGACTTGGGACAGATTCCGCTGGTGACCCCTACCAGTCAGATAGTGGGTATCCAGAGTGTGAACAATGCACTGTTTGATACCAAAGACGGTGAATACTCACGCATCACAGAGCAGGTGAAGGATCTCTGCTACGGCCTGTATGGCAAAACCACATTACCGATCGATAAGGACTTGCAAACCAGAGCGCTAAAGGGCTATCCCAAAGGTGAGAAGCCCATCACAGTGCGCCCCGGCGATGTTATACCTCCGGCGATGGAGCAAGTGAAAAAAGAAACCGAAGGCTTGGCTAAAAACCTTGATGATCAGCTGATTGTAGCTCTTTATAACATAACTGGGAAGAAATTCCTGCGCATCAAATACGGAATGGATCCCATGCCGGAAGAGATGAAAGCCAGAACCCTGGAAGAGGTGGAAGCCGAGCAGGAATTGATATCCAAAGCCAAAGCCGGGCAAGTGATGGTAAAACCGGAAGCTCCGGCAAAACCGGAAGATGCGCGTCAGTTCGACGTCTTTGTGGATGGTAGCTACTATCTGGTGGAAGTTGCGGAAAAAGGTGGAACACCGAGAGTGATTTCCAGCCGACCAGCCGCTCCTGTGGCTGCACCTAAACCAGTATCTGCACCTGCTCCCGTTGCTTCTCCCGCACCTGCCCCTGCTGCAAAGACTGCCGCTCCAGTCGTTCCAGGCGGAGAGTCCATCGATGCGCCTATGCCCGGTATGCTGGTGAAGTACGAGAAACAAGTGGGAGAAAAGGTAAAGCGTGGCGAGACCGTGTTGGTATTGGAGGCTATGAAGATGTATAACAACATCCCCTCACCGGTGGATGGAACCATCAGTGCGGCTCCGCTGTCTGCCGGAACAAATGTAAGTAAAGGCGATGTCTTGGCCGTGATAACAGCCGATTAAGGAGTATTTGCAATGCAATTTAAAAGCCAGATCATGGACAGCGCTCAGATGAAGCGCTCTATTCAGCGTATGGCACATGAGATCATCGAGCAAAACCGGGGCTTGGAAAAGATCCGCCTGGTTGGCATCCGCTCTCGTGGAGTCCCATTGGCAAATCAGCTTTCAGATTACCTAAAGCTCATCTCCAATCAGGAAGTGCCTGTGGGAGTCCTGGATATCACCCTGTATAGGGACGATCTTTCCACCATTGCCCATCAACCGGTAATCAAGGGCTCTCAACTGGATTTCGAGATCGAAGACGCCATTGTGGTGCTGGTGGACGATGTGCTCTTTACCGGAAGAACTGTACGTGCCGCCATCGATGCCTTGATGGATTTTGGGCGTCCGCGGAATATTCAACTGGCAGTGCTCATCGATAGAGGACACCGTGAATTGCCCATCAAAGCAGATTATGTGGGCAAAAACGTGCCTACTTCCAAAGAGGAAATCATCAAAGTAGCTCTCCATGAGATCGATGGAGAAGATAGTGTCAAAATCGTTTTGGCTTAAGTATCAGAACCGTTATCAAGAGCTGGGAAGCCATGTCTGCGTAGGCTTGGACTCCCGGCTCGATTTGCTGCCTCCTTGCTTGCAGAAGGCGGATAATCCGATCTGGCACTTCAATCGTGCCATCATCGATGCTACAGCGGACTATGCCACGGCATACAAACCCAATCTTGCCTTCTATCTGGCTGACGGCATCCGGGGGCTGGAAGCCTTGTATAAAACTGTGAGCTATATTCCCTCGCAGATCCCCGTGATTCTGGATTGTAAAGTGGGCGATATCGGCAGTACCATGCAAGGCTATGTAGAGGCGTTTTTCAAAGATATCAAGGTGGATGCCATCACTATCAATCCTTTGATGGGCAAAGATGTGCTTTTGCCTCTGCTGGAACATGAGGGCAGCTTTGCCTTTGCGCTGGCGCTCACATCAAACCCAAGTGCGGATGATTTCTTTCATAAAGCCGATATGAGACACAAAGTGGCATCGTGGCTGGCGGATTTTGATGAAAGCAGGTTGGGTGCAGTGGTGGGAGCTACTCAAGTGTCCCATCTGCAAGAAATGAGAATGATGATGCCGGGCAGGCTTTTTTTGATCCCCGGAGTAGGTGCGCAGGGAGGCGATTTGGATGCAGTACTACGGTATGCCATCGATAGTCCTGCAGATCCACGGATTCTCATCAATAGTTCCCGCGGTATCATCTTTGCTTCCCGGGATACGGATTTCGCAACTGTGGCAGGTATGAAAGCCAAAGAACTCTATAGGGCGTGTAAGGGCTGAGCACGACAACAAGATATACAGATTGTATCGACATATTTGCATATATTGTCTTGCAGTAAAATGCGTTGGAAAATCGAAGAAGTCCACCGTCATTTGAAACAAGTCTAAGGCTGGGAAAGTATACAATTAACATCATATATAAGTTTACAAACCATGAATCCGATTCTTTTGCTTACAATGTGTTTCCTGTACTCATTGAAGAGGTTCGCACATAAGTACTTGCTGGCATTCCCTGCCATTATGAAGTATAGAAACAAAACTTGGAAGAAGATATACGACTTTGTCTATTATCGCCTGTCAGAGCTCGTCACTCGATGCTTCTGCTCAGTTTCCAGATTCAATATGAATCCCTATAAGGGAAAATGGCACGAAGAAAACCAGCTTATTGTATCCTGTTTTACAACCGGGGGATGTGAGAGTAGATAATAGTTCTTGACATATTTATTCAAAGACTATCTTTAGATTTATTGTGTGTCTGGCTCTGGATATTGTGGCGTTAAAGGGTCGTGGATTCACATGTACGATTTGTTATGACGCATTGCCAAAGACACAAAAATGCACAGATCACAAGGATGTTCAATGAAGAAATTCTGTCTGATTTTACTGGTTATTGTGTTGAGCCAGGCTGCGTTTGCACAGAATCAAGTGCGATACGCTGGATTTAGCTTTAGTGGAGATTATGCCAATATCCCTCAAAGATACAAATATACTCATCAGTTGTTTGCACAAAAGGATTCCTCCGGTCTTTCCGTATTGGAACAAGAATTCTTTAGAATGTTTGAACAAAACAAGGTCTTTGGTAACTTCGAATTAGTCTTCACGAATATTGATACCAGACTGGCAATGACTATCACTCTATTGCGAGAGAACGTAGATTTTGAGCAGATCGGAGAGTATGTAAAGCTGATCTACAATCTGGGTTTCTCATTGAATATTCTGGATTATGATGAGATGCGAGTAATTCAATCTTATCCTGTGAAAGTGGCGTATCTGGATATCATTGAAGGTTCTGAAGACGATATTTTGCAGACCCGCATCATAAACACGATTCACGAGATAATCCAGAAACAGGTGATAAACGGTCTTAGCCGGCGTGTAGCTGAAGTATATCTCGCACAGAGCGGCACTTTATCGATGAAAGTGAGTGATATAACATTCAGCGACGATGTTTTGCATCAGATCACAGACAGCGGGCAGAATGAAGCTAGTTATGCTGCCCTGATCGCCAATCAAGCAACAGAAGCTTTAGCGTTTGATCTCAATGTGTCCATGTTACCCTATTCCAGGGATTATGCCGGGCAAAAGATGGCACTCTCCTTCTCTGACGCTGAAATGCAGAATTTCAGTATCCCTGCTGCCAGCTACGATCTGGCCATCCATGTGGATAAGTTCTATAAAGCTTTGCATTCGGAAAAAAACACTGAAAGAGTGTATGTATATGGGGCTTATACCAACGTGAAGATCTATGATGCTGAATTAGGTGATGTGTATTGGAACAATGAGGTGAAGCATGGAGCGGCAAAGCTGACGGTAAAGAATCAGGTCGTGGACGATTTTGCCAATTTCAATGAAGTTTTGTTAACCGCTGTTACAAAAACAATGATTGATACTTTTAAGGCAGATAAGGAACTCATGAGAGACAAAAAAGGAAAAAAAGGAGTGATAAAAAGATGTCAAAACTTCTGAAGAACATCTTCATCTGTGTGCTTCTATCATTTGTGATAAACAGTATGTATGCCATTACCAAAGTAAAGGTGAAGGGAGAAACGGATATCCGGAAAAAGAAACCCTCCATAGAAGAAATCAATAGGGTTTTTGAAAATGGCAAAGAGCAAGCCATCAAAAAATGGGCTGCGACTCTTGAATCCCAACGCCTGCAACTGATCAATTCACTCCTCCCCGAGATAATGGATAATCTCAATATATATATTCTGGAAGTAACGCAATTGAATGAAGGGGAATTGGTGAACGGCAAGTGGCAGATGAACTTGGAAGTATCCATCAACGATGCTCAGATTGATCTTTTGGCGAATCAACGATCTCAATCCAGCAGACAACTGCAGCAGGATACGTACCTTAGCTTTATCTATGTGGCACGGGAGGTAAGTGCGGTGGAAGCTTTTGACGATACTGTGAACAGAACTGCCGCCAGCTCCTCTTCACATAGCTATAATGCCTCCAGCGATAATGACCGCGTTCAGCACAGCAAGATAAGCGGCAACACCGACATCGTTACTACTACGCAAGGGCATGGCTCTTCCGATACTCGCGTTATCCAGCAAACAGACACTGCGGCAGCAACCTTGAAAACGCATGACGATGCTGCTGTGTCTGGAAGCGTACATTATCAAGACGATAATGCAGCCTTGTCTGTAACCTCGAGCAGTTCTACATCCTTGGACAAAATGCATAGTTCATCCGACACGGTACAGGATACAAATGTAAACAGCCAATTTGAAAATAGAACAGACACCAATATCAACACCAGCGGAAATATTGTGACCACTACTGTTTACAGAAACAGCTCCAAGGGCAATACGGATAGTGCTACTCTCTCGACATTCCAATCCTCAGGATCGGTGGTAAAAAGCAGCCAGGGTATTATCTATCGGGTCTTCAATCCACAGGAGATAGATTCCAAGGTAACGGAGATCTTCAATAAAGCGGGAATTGATGTGGTGCCGGCTTATGAAGCGGATATCACTCCGGAGCAGCTAGCATTTGACTTTGCTTCCATCGGAGAAGTGGCCAGTTCAACTCAGAAAGAAGCTACCGATCTGGCTCGTGATGCCGGCTTGGATTTTCTCGCAATAGGTCTCTTGGATCTGGGACAGGAAGAGATTGATCCAGTAACGGGTCAATACAAAATCTACGCTAAAGTAAACAGCTACATCATGGATCTCAGAAAGCGTTTTGCCACCAAGATCTGCAGTGTGGGTCCGGTACAGTTTAGCGGATTGGGCGAAAACCCAACCGTGGCAAAGACAAACGCTCTCATCGAAGCATCTACAAAAGCATCCCAAGATCTTGTGGATCAGCTACGAGTCAAAATGGGGATGTAGTATAAAAAAGGAGAGAACAATGAAAAAAATCATTGTAAGTCTGGTTATGGTAATAATTGTCTTCGGGGCATTTGCCAAAAAGAAAAAAGACACGGCTGAATTCCAGTTGATTCTGGATGATTCCCAGTTTGAAACAGAGGAAGCACAGATAGCTTATGCAAATAGTATTTCTGGAGATGTGCTTACTATTCTTCCGAGTTTGTATGCGTCTGTGGCATCAATGGGCAAGGATTTTACGCCTATCATGGTAGAGTTTCAATCCGCCAAAGAAGATATAGCATATGCTAATGAAATCATGTTGCAAGCTCTGGATCTCAGAAAAGACGTAGTGGCTGCACAGGCAGCAACAGATGCAGCAGCAGCGGGCAATGCAGGGCAAGTAATGACGGAAAAATCTGCTGAAGCCGAAGCCAGATTACAGGAAATGGCAGACAACAAGACTGAACTTAGTGAGCTACAAAAAGCCTGGATGAAAGCCGGATTAATGCGCATGGGTTCAGCAGTGATCAGGGAAACTGCGCTGGTGGTAGCGGTGAAACAATATACCGATAATTCCAAATCCCTGAAGGGAATAGCAAAAACAAAAGAAGCCAAAAATCTTGCTGCGGCAGCTTCTATGGCGGCAGAAATCCCTACAATGCTCTCTCAACAGGGCAATACCCTGAAAAATTTGCTAACGATAGCCTCGGTAAACAATATCGAAGTGCCAGCAGAAATAAAACTACCATGATCTAAAAACATACGGGGAGGGGGCAATCCTCTCCCCGCAATGATTGAGGCACGACATCATGAAAAAATGTATGCTAAATTTAGTACTTATATCGGTTTTGATTTTGCCCGCACTTGCCATAACCAACAAACCACCAGAATGGATTGCTGCTCCCTCAAAGTATTATCCTCAGGATTTATATGCCACAGCATACGGAACAGGAAAGACCGCCGAAGCAGCAAAAGCAAACGCCCTGTCAAGTCTCTCAGGATTCCTTGAGACCAGAATATCTTCTGGGCTCAGGGTTACTGAAGAAGCTATGGAACAACGGGATGCAAAAAAAACTACCAACAAGTACAGCCAGCATGTTTCTTCTGATGTAAGAACCTACACTGTGGGCAGTCTTCAATTTGCTGAGATCAAGGAAAGCTGGTACGATGAATCTGCTCACCTGTGGCATGCATTGGCGGCCATAGAAAGGGATAAGGTGCTGACCCATTACAGTAGCATAATCGACAACAACGAACAACTAATAATGCTCAAAATGGAAGCTCGCGATCAACTTCCGGATACGATCAAAAATTATATTCAAGCTCAGTATTTATTCCAGGAAAACAAAACGAACTACTTTTATTATAACGCTTTTACCACTTCAGTGACTCAGAACCGATATCCCAGCATCAGGGAAGACTACATCCTGCAGGAAATCCAAAGAGCAAAACAACAGATGCCCCTATCAATAATAGTTCGAAACGATTACGATCTGCAGATAGAGAATGAATTGAAACAGACTTTAAAAGAGCATGATTTCAGCCTTGCTCCGGAATCAAATTATCGATTGATCGTTGATATAGAGCTTCGGGAATCCCGAGAGATGAACAAACAGCACTTCGTAAATTTGGCAGCTACTTTGATGTTGATGTATAAAGATACAGAACTCTTCAGGGTATCTGCATCGGCAAATCAGGGCGATAGAAATGAAAGTGGAGCATTGAAACGCAGCAGTAAAGTCCTTGCACGTAAACTAAGCACCGAAGTACTCCACGCCTTCGGACAGCAATAGTATCCCCCATACGAAAAAACCCGGCTGAAACCGGGTTAAGGCAAATGGCTGGGATGGAAGGATTTGAACCCTCACATACGGATCCAGAGTCCGCTGTCCTACCATTAGACGACATCCCAACAATAAAGTGGCTGGGCAGGGAGGATTCGAACCCCCGTATGGCAGGACCAAAACCTGCTGCCTTACCGCTTGGCGACTGCCCAACTCGAAGATATGTGGCGGAGAGGCAGGGATTCGAACCCTGGGTAGGCTTTTGACCTACACACGCTTAGCAGGCGTGCACCTTCAGCCAGCTCGGTCACCTCTCCTGGCACAAATTATCTATATATCAATTACACTTCTATACTCTGGCGGAGGATGAGGGATTCGAACCCCCATGGGCAGAACCCGGCGGTTTTCAAGACCGCTGCCTTACCAATTAGGACTAATCCTCCATATGTTTAATCCAAAAATTATGCGTCCGGCTTTCTGTCAAGTATTTTCGCTTGGCTTGCATTCCTCATTTTATATGAGGAATATTATCAACAGATGATAAAGAATGGATGTTAATCATCTGGGAGCCATCAATCCTGGACATATCCACATATAAATGAAGTTCATCCAAAGCTTTTTTCTTGACTGAATATCCTTTGGCACAAAAACTTGGAATCTATGTTAATTATGGGAGAAAATGATGTCCAGAAAGCAACAAGGGATGTTTACTGTATGTATCATGGCCTTTCTAATAATGGTCTCAGGACTTTATGGAAGCTTTTTCAGCCACAACTCTGAAGTGATGCCCATGGGGCAGATTGGTGGTGTGTTCAGAGCTGTAGATGGAACAGGGCTGGAAGATGTGCGAATCGATGTGTATCTTCAACAGGCTCAGGTGCGCAGCTTGCATACTGGCCCGCTGGGGGAATATAGCATCAAGTCCCTTGTTCCCGGTATCTACAGCCTGGAGTTTCAGCTTCCCGGTGCCGAGAGTATCCGGCAAGATGTGAGAGTGCATCCTGCCCGAAACAGCTTCTGTAACGTGCGGATGGAGTCTTCCCCCTCAATCGCTTTCATGCTTACTATCCCCATAATACCGGTTGAGCATTCGTCCCTGGATATGCTGATGCCTCAGCCGGTGCCGGTTAGTGGCGCTTATGCCGCACCATACATGCCTCCGGTATTACCTGAAGCATTTCTGCCCGTTAGTTCCATGCCTTTTTATGATGTGTCTGCCAAACCTTTGACCGATGTATCTGTAAATGTGAACACAGCATATTTCAGTTATCTCCGCCGTCTTCTTTCTGCCGGCAGGCTGCCCAATCCGAATGCTCCGAGAGTTGATGAGATGCTGGCTTATATGCAACCAGATATTTCTGGTTCGTCAGCAGATGCTTTCACAGTGGCAACCCAGATTATGCGGCATCCCTATGATCCTGACCGGAGCTTTTTGTATGTGGGAATGAAGTCTCCCGTACTAAATACAGAGAAAGCAAATCCCCGAAACCTGTATGTGGTGCTGGATTGTTCCGGCAGAATGGGAACTGAAGACAAGCTGTATCTGGCCAAAGAGAGCTTACGTTGTTTTATTGAGCAGATGAATCAGGACACCCGGCTCACAATTATCTGCGCGCGACAAGATCCGCTTGTAATCTCGGTGGATGGCAAGGATAAAGCATCTGCTTACCTAGCTTTGGATAAGATATCGGCTTCTGGAAGCGGAAATGTGATTGATGCGTTACAATTAGCACTACAGCAGGCCATAAAACTGGAGCATAATGGAACTGCACAGTTAGAGCATGGAATCTTCCCCAATACACTAAGTGTACCCATGTATGGCGAAATGTGGCTCTTCAGTGATGGCTTTTACTCTGAACAGATCCTGCAAGATATGGCTAGCACTCTGGCTCTGGCACACAAACAAGGGATTTTATGCACGATTTTAGGTTTGGGCTTGGATCTGTATCAGGATAACAATCTGTACAAGGTATCTGGTGAAAGTTCAGCAAGATACATCTATGTGGATAGTCTGAAGGAATTCCAGCATCAACTCCAAGCGGGCCTATTGAAATATGTACCTCTTACAGCACAATATCTGCAGTTAAAGTTTGATTTTTCCGGTTCCAGCATTACCCGCTATCGTCAGATCGCAGTGAGTGGTATGGATGAGAGTAGCGCTACATCCAGTGCTTCGTTCACTCCAAATATGTTGACTTCGGGGCAGAGCATTTCCGCTTTGTTTGAGATAGAGTTGCCTGATACTGCCGATATCCAAAGCGATAGTGCGGGCAAGTTGATGCTTTACTATCATAGTCCTCATTCTGCAAAACCTCGCTACGAGGAGTATGATCCCAGCCTAACCGCCTCAGCTGAAGCGCAACAAGACATGCGGGATTATGTGTTTACTGCGCTCTTTGCTAAATTACTCAGAGATGAGGTAGATGTCGATGGACTGTCCTGGCACAGTTTATGGGACTATGTGCAGAATTATGCCTCAGACTCAGAGCTGAAATTCATGATCCAAACAGCCACCGAGTTACAACCGTAAAACATGAGGATGTAGTGCGTATGAAACTAAGAACGATAATTGTTTTTTTACTTTCGTTTCTATTGGGATCCTGTTGGTTCACACAAAGCTTTCTTACTCACGAACTGAAGCTTCAAAGGACAAATCGCTATGAAAATCCTGCAATCAACACAATCGTTGCCGATCTCAAAGGTGATGGCAGAGAGCTTCAGATATCTGCATTCTATGAAAATAACTTGGGCAGGATCGAGATCAACAATCAAGAAGGTAAAACCATTTCACAAATCAACACTGCAAATTATCGCCCAGGTGCCCTGAAAGTTCTTGAGAATCCGAAAGACAAAAGCACTTGGCTGTTTTACAGTATGAACAATGGTAGTACTTTATCCTTACGAGCTGCTAAATACACTTGGCAAGTACCTCTATTACGTGAAAACAAAGGCTTTGTGCCATATTACCGTGAAGATGAGCTGATGGACTTGGATTCCTACACCTGGACCGCTTTCTTCGTCCCGCAGATAATTGATGATATCGATGGAGATGACAGGCTGGAGATCGTTTGTACAGCTTATGATGGTTACAGTTCAAATCCCAGGGGACTGATCGCCTATGATTGGGAAAGTGGGGCACAAAAATGGTTCTATCGCAGCCCGGCGGTTTTTTCCGGATTCTTCTATGATGACTTTGATCTGGATGGAAGCAAAGAGTTCCTGCTCTCAAACATCTCTTTCAACAACAATACTATGAGTATTGACGGTCTGAACGACTTCAGCGGGAACTTAGTGATACTGAACACTAAAGGTGAGCTGACCCATTTGCACAGGATCTTTGATGGTTTAGGCGCACTAACTGTGAACGTTGCGGATGTGGATCAGGACGGCAAGCTGGACATCTTTGCTGTAGCATCCACGCGGGGCAACAATACTGATGCCGATTGTATAATTCGGTTTAGCTACGACGATGGGCGCCTTATCCGCAAAAAGGAACTATCTTTACCCAAAAGCTTGATGATGTTTGATCATAATGATTTTTTGCAACGCATGGACAGCTCCTCAGAGTATCGCTTGATATTATCTGATGCATTGAGAGGCATTATATGTTTTGACGAGGATTTGAACGAATGCCATAGCCGCACCGTCCGGAACGTGAAGCGTATCTGTACAATCACAGATATCGATCACAACGGTAAAAAAGAAATAATTGCCCTGAATAACGAGGATGAACTGCAGGTTTTTAATCATGATCTGCTGGAAATAGCCCGCACACCCTTGTCTTTGGAGGATCAGAACCTGATGGGTATAAGAGTGATCAACCGTGCAGAGGGCATGCAAACCTCAATTGCAGTGATAATGGACAAATCTATCCACTTCTACTATCTGCAGCATATCTCATTTTTTCTCCTGGTATATCGCTTGTTGAAAGCCCATGCCCTATGGTTGATGTTGATCCTTCTGGCAATCGTTATCTACATGGGAATCTACATCAGTAAACGCAAGCAGGACGCCATCTCCACTTACAATCTACTGGATGAAGGCGTGTTTCTGGTAAACAAAAAGGGCTGTATCCTCTTTGCGAATAAAGTTGCTATTTCCATGGCTCCCCAAAATGAATCACGAAGTTATTGTAAGCATTTGCGCACCATCTCTCCAGATTTGGATGAAGCCCTGGCAAAGATGCGCCGCAGTATGTCCAGTCAGGAGCATCTGGAGATCATTCTAAATGGGAAACCGCTAAAAGTAAGCCTGCAAAGATCTCATAGCTATTCTGGTAGATACTTCATCTTTATGTACCGAAAACTGGCGGATATTGAATCCGATACTCTGCAATGGGCAGAGACTGCACGCAGGCTCTCGCATCATGTTCGCCGGCACATCACAAACGTGATTCTGGCTCTGGACCCCCTGGAAAAAGACTGCAGCCAGGAAGATGCCGAGTATCTGGATATCATCAAAAGCGAAATCGAAAAGGTACGCGTGTTCACACACGCATTCCAGCGCTTCACCGAAATGCACAATTACGATCTGAAAGTTCAGGATCTCATCCCTTCGGTGGAGCATGCTCTTAGCAACACCAAGATCCGGGATAACATCAAGATCATTCGTAATTACAATCTAAAATCCATCCATGCTAAAATCGAGCCTATCCGCTTTGAAGAAGCCATTGTGAATATCATAAACAACGCCACGGAAGCCATGCCAGAAGGCGGCACCCTACACATCAGCATCCGTGAATTTCCTCTGCACCAAAGCCCCGGCGGCAACCTCAGCGTGTTAGTGGAGATTGAAGACTCCGGTAAAGGCATTCCCCAAAAATACATGGAAGATATCTGGAAACCGTTTTTCACTACAAATCAATCCGGAACCGGCATCGGCATTCCCGAAACCCGCAAAATCGTCGATTCCATGGGCGGTCTGATCGACATCCAAAGCGAGGAGGGTCTGGGGACTACTGTTTCCATCTGGTTAAAAGGATCTCAAGATGAATAGCATACGTATTTTGATCGCTGATGACGATACGATATTTTGCAAGCTTATCGAAGATTTGTTGCGCAGGGAAGGCTATATTGTCCACTCCGCTTCCTGTATCGCAGAAGCACAGGCTGCATTGAACACATATAAGTTCGATTTGGTGATGCAGGACATGTGCTATCCTGCTCTGCAAGATGGTTTTGCCATGTTGGAAGAGCTGCATGAGCGTTATCCGGAAATGCCCATCCTAATGATCTCTGGCGCTGCGCACATTCCTGATGCTGTAAATGCCATCAAATACGGAGCTACAGATTTTATTGAAAAGCCTATTGCCAAAGAGCATCTCATTATCCGGTTGGAACGGCTCAAAGACAACATCCTGATGCGCAGAAACCTGCATGGATTACAGCTTTCGTCGATCGGAATGATAGGCAATTCCGAGCCCATGAAGCAAGTGTATGATTCCATCATCAAAGCATCACGTTTCGATACCCCGGTCCTTATTTGCGGTGAAACCGGGGTAGGTAAAGAATTGGCGGCTATGGCCATCCATCGTCTGTCTGATCTGCATGAAAAGAATCTGGTGACCATCAATTGTGCGTCCATACCCAGTGAGCTCTTTGAATCGGAACTGTTTGGCTACGAAAAGGGAGCTTTTACCGGAGCTACAAATTCTCACAAAGGCTATTTTGAGTATGCTCAGGGCAGTAGTATCTTTTTGGATGAGATTGGTGAATTACCCATGACCGTACAGGCAAAACTGCTGCGAGTGATCTCCGAACAGGAGATTCAAAAGCTTGGAGGAGGCCCCTGCAAAGTTTCCACCCGCATTATCAGCGCATCGAATAAAAACCTGCTGGATATGGTGGAAAATGCTTTATTTCGCGACGACCTCTACTATCGCATCAGCACCATTAAAATAGATATCCCGCCTTTGCGTAATCACCGTGATGACATCATCATTCTGGCGGATTACTTTTTACATTGCTTTTGCACCAGGCATCAGATTCCCCTCAAGATCATCTCCCCCTCTGCGGCCGCATGGCTGTTTGAGCAGGATTATCCCGGAAATGTAAGGGAGTTGAAAAACTCTGTGGAGCGCGCAGCTGTTTTTTCGATATCGCAGACCTTGAGTGTGGTAGATTTTACCACAAAGTATCCTGAACTCGATGACATTCCTACCTCATATCGGGAGACGGTACGTCAGTTTGAACGAAATTACCTGGAAAAGATACTCTTGATTCACGATGGAAACATTACTCGCGCAGCAAGTTACCTCCAGATGGATAAATCTAACCTCAGTAAGAAAATCAGCAGTCTGGGCATCGAATTACCGGGTAAATAATACCATAATCTGACTAAATCTGCCTTCTACTGCGCCATGAGTGTGGTAGATTTTACCACATCCGCTATCAGATAATTCCTCACAACATATTGAATATCAATATAATATGATACTCATGATATTTGGTGCAAATCCTGCAATATATTTACGTACATCCATCATGGATCGTATATCTTCGCACGCATTATTCGGTAGCGAGATAGCGCTGGGTGGATCAGGCAGAAGGGCGATCGGAAGGTTGTAGGATCTGTAGGCCGGGGCATCCTTCAGGGGTAATGGGCAGGCATCTATAATGGATGTAGGCTTTTTTTACTATACCAATAAGGAGTATTGTGATATCTGTAGGCTGATGCCTCAATGAAGCAAAGGCTAGACCATATGGATGGGCAACAAAGGGATAGTTCCGGCTTCAGACAGCAGGCTGAATGGCCGGATCATAGAAAGGATCTTGCATATACGCGGTGTGAGATCCTTTTCTTTTTCAGGGTGACTTTATCGAACTCCCTCGGCAAACATGATTCCATGCCGTACACCCCGGTTGCTCACGATCAAGTTGCTGCTCTTTGTGCTATCCATGATTCTGCTGATGATCATCACCGCTGCCAGCATGATATCCACGCGGGAAGGATCCATGCCGGGAATGAGGCGGATTTGATCCAGAGTGAGTGCGCGATAGGTTCGTTCTTGACGCAGTATTTCGCTTCTACGCATTTCATAACCGTCAATTTCCTTCAGGGCTTCAGCTTCGTTTTTCCCTTCATTCATCAGTGCTACCATTGCGCAGGTGTACACTGCTCCACCGGTTCCCACCAATTTTTTGGCAAATGGGTTGTTCCAGGCTAGCTCTCGTTCCAATTCCATCTGAAGTCCCAGATACATACATTGCGTGGGTGGTTGTTTTCTGATAAATCTTTGGCTCAGGTTTACTGCTCCCAAGGGAAAACTCTTGCTGTAAAGTATCTTCTCATTGTTTCCTTTGATGATCTCTGTGCTGGAACCACCGATGTCGAAGCAGTTTATGAATCCGGTTACACCTTTTGTGCCTATTACTCCGCGATATGCCGCTTCGGCCTCTTCTTCCCATGTCAGGATGCGCAGCTTCAGGCCAAATTGTTCGCTGATGAGCTTTTTGATCTCGTCACTGTTTCTTGCGCGTCGCAAAGCTTCTGTAGCGATAAGGATGATATCATCAGTCTCCGGGAAGCGTTTTTTAACGTCGTCGATAGTTTTCAGGATAGCTTTAATCCCCGCTGCAGTCATCATTTCTTTGCCGTTGATCTGGGATGCCAACCGCAAAGGTAAGCGATAGAAGCAGCCTTCTTTGCCTTCCGACATATTTGCAGAAAGCACTTTAGCAGTGTTTGAACCAAACTCGATCAGAACTTTCAGGTCACTATTATGCTTCATAATTCCCCCATACTTCAAAATATAATGCGACTGAGGCAAATTGCCCAATGAATTCGGTTCATTTCCTATTTTTATTCTTTTGCTTTGTACATGTAGTATACTATATCACTATTGTCCCTCTATGGTTTATGCCGTTCTGAAGCAGATATAAAGCTGTTATCGTCCAGTGTTCACTCGATTATAACGGCTTTATGACCCGTTGAACACAGCTTGATGTTCCGGGCTTGATCTGTGGGGGTAAATGAATTGAAAGTTGCTGGCTGCTATGGGTTTCTCGGAAAAATCTTGACGTATCTTCGCCTTCCCCAAACTGGTATATATTAGATAAAATGAATCAGAGGTGAACGTGCGAGAACTTATTATAGCCGGCAATTGGAAGATGCATAAGGGTTTAGATGAAGCCAAGCAGTTTTCTCGGAAACTCAGAGAGGCGTTGCAGGGTAAGAACACAGGCAATGTGATCCCAATCGTAGCACCTGCCTATCCTTTTTTGGCCGTATTACTCAGAGAATTTGACGACAGCCCTGTGAAAGTAGCCGCACAGGATGTGAGTGTACATGGCGATGGCGCATTTACTGGCGAAGTATCCGCAAACATGCTTGCTTCTCTGCAGCTGCCTTACTGTATTGTAGGGCATTCCGAGCGACGTGCATATCACGCCGAGAGCAACGAAATTGTACGGAAAAAAGCTATGAAGCTGATGCAACAGGGGATCGTTCCAATCCTTTGCATTGGAGAGACTTTAGAACAACGCGATGCCGGAATCACAGAGAAAGTGATCAAAGACCAGTTATCCGGATGCCTGTACCAGATCAATCTCTACAGCGGTAAAGAACTGATCATCGCCTACGAACCCGTGTGGGCCATTGGCACAGGTCGCACTGCCACGGGAGAGCAAGCTCAGCAAGTTCACGCTCTCATCCGAAAATGGCTGTCTGTAGCTTACCATGATGAATTGGCGGAATCGTTATGTATACTGTATGGCGGAAGCGTGAAGCCGGAAAACATCTCTGAATTACTTAGCATGCCGGACATTGATGGCGGTTTGATCGGAGGAGCATCGCTGGACTCCGATTCTTATCTAAAAATGCTTGACATTGCACAACACTATGATATGGAGCACAATAGATGATAGATATGAAGTATATCCGGGCAAATCCGGATGTGGTGCGAAACGCAATTATAAACAAGAACGAAAAAGCGAATCTGGATGAGCTTTTGGCGGCCGACGAAAAACGCCGTAAACTGCAGTATGATTTCGATCAGTTAAAAGCCAGGCAAAACTCTGTGTCTCAGATCATTGCCCAAAAGAAAAGAGTACGGGAAGAGGTTGCGGAAGAGCTGGCAGAGATGGCAAAAGTGGCAGAAGAGATCAAAAGCATCCAATTGGACTTGAGCGCTGTAAGTGCCGAAGCGGATGCGCTCTTGCTCCGCATCCCGAATATCCCGCATCCTTCTGTTCCGATCGGCAGGGATGAGTCTTTGAATGAGGTGATTCGCCATGAAGGCGAGCCGCCTAAATTCGATTTTAAGCCTTTGGATCATCTTGATGTGGCAAACCATAACGCTATGCTGGATCTTCCCCGCGGGGCAAAGATATCCGGTAGCGGATTTCCCATTTATACGGGATTTGGTGCCCGGCTGGAACGTGCACTGATAAACTTTATGCTGGAATATCATCTGCAAAAGCACGGTTACACGGAGCTGATGGTGCCTCTTGCCGTGAATAGAAAGACTATGACCGGAACGGGGCAACTGCCGAAATTGGAAGATGATATGTACCACGTCAGCGAAGATGACCTCTTCCTGATCCCGACCGCAGAAGTGCCGGTTACCAATATCTATGCGGACGAAGTGCTGTCCTACAAAGACCTCCCCCAAAAGTTTGTGGCTTACACTCCTTGTTTCCGCAGAGAAGCGGGAAGTTATGGTAAGGACACTCGAGGTTTGCAGCGTTTGCATCAGTTCAATAAAGTGGAGATGGTACGTTTTGTAGAGCCGGAGTGTTCTGAAGCCGCTTTGGAAGATATGCTGCATGATGCCGAGGACATACTGAAAGCTTTTGGATTGCACTATCGGGTAGTGTCGCTGTGCACGGGAGATCTCAGTTTTGCCAGTGAAAAGACCTACGATCTGGAAGTATGGGCGGCAGGCAGCGGGAAGTATCTGGAAGTATCTTCTGTAAGTAGTTTTGGAGAGTTTCAAGCCCGGCGTGCCAATATCCGCTACAAGGATGCCGAAGGCAAGATGCGTCATCCTCACACTTTGAATGGTAGTGGTTTGGCCACACCCAGGCTAATGATCGCGATATTGGAAAGCTATCAGCAAGCTGACGGCAGTCTGCGAGTTCCGGAAGTGCTGAAACCCTGGATGGAATTGAAGTTATAGTAAGATCAATATGATGATTAACCAGAGTAGATCAACAAACAAAGACCATTGGAGATGATATGAGACGCGCATACAGGATTGTTCCGCTGCTTCTGTTGCTTTGCCTGAACCTAGGAGCAAAGCATTCAGACGAGTTTATGATAGGTACTTATTCTTATCTAAGCAATAGATTTCCCTACCTGGTGGAACACCGGGAGACACTGAGCCGTTATATGCATGAAATGGGCTACAACAGCAATTTGGTTGAGACAAAAAAAGATGACCCGGATTTTCCTGCACTGTTGGCAACCCTGGATAAACACGAAATCGATGCATGGATCATAGAGAAGTCGTATTCGGACGACCCTGCTGATGAAAGGCATTATGCCATCTCATATATGACAACATCGAGTTATCAGAGATTTGAGGCGGAATATCTGGATGAGAATGATCTCCACCGCGGCGACAGCAAAGACAACAGATTTTGGTATGCATCGCGTAATGATAACCTGATTACTCGCACGGGAAGGGCAAAAGCAGATTCGAGGGCCTCAAACGGATATGTGTGGCAAAGCATCCGGGGCAAAGATAAACCAGGATATGCCATGGGGGATCTCCGCTATCGCTGGCCCAATCCAAATGGCTTCTATGTGCGGTTTGGACATTCATTTCGCGTTTATCGAAGAAACCTTCCAACTCATGCTGGCAATTATCTATGGGTCACCTATAGATTCAAGCTTGCGGACATAGCTCCAGATGTAAAACCGGATACGGAGCTTCTACGCTTTGAAGTGGTGGGTTTTAATCTGGAAGGAAGCGGCTTTGCCGCCAAGGCTACCCCGCTTGCGGCATCATCTTCCAAGGGTACGGCTCAGGAGGCAGCATATACACTGGCAGATTACGAGCGTTCCCGCGGGGAGGACGGTTATGTGGATTTTGTGCTTAAGATACCTTATCAGGATTTGATCGACGCCAATCTGTTTAAACTTGATGCTACTGGTGTGTACGTTCTGGATAACCTCAATGCACGCTTGTATTGGCAAGGTAACTGCAACCTGGAGCTGGACTATGTGGAAATCGAAGATCAAATGAGCCGGGAATTGAGATCCATGGACGAAGCCCAAAAGGCAAAACTACTGAGCCGGGCCCGGAATCTGATTAGCCAAGGCAAAGGGAATGTACTAGGTTTCTATACCTTCGACGAACCTTTACAACCTCAGTTCAACAGTTATAGAATAATGGATGAACTAATGGCGGAAGAAGATATCAATATAATGACCGCAATCTACGATTATAAGTATGAAGACATCGTCTTGGACAAAACAAATGAAGTCTATTACGACAATGTGGCAGGATTTATTAGTGCGGCTCAACCAAGAATTGTGGCACCGGATATATATCCCATGCTTCAAGGCTACAGCTTGAATCCGGGAGCAGAGGGCAGGGAATTCCTCCAGGAAGTTTTGAACAGCAATATGCTTCAGATTTATGAACATGGAGTCCGCTATTGCAAAGAGGATCCATCCAGAAAGTTCTATCCCATCATACAGGCATTCGGAAGATGGGAAAAGGGGGATCCGGATACGTGGAGAAAATGGGTTTTACCGCCATATGCCACACAAAAAGCTCTACTTTATCTGCCCCTGGTGTATCAGGCGGACGGGGTTTTGCACTACAGACTACAATCCTACATTGATCAAGATGGATATGGCGAATATACAAGCCTGAGTGCCATAATGAAAGACGGGAAACACATGTCCCCGGTACCCGGTATGGAGGCAATGGACGCCATCATGCACTCCAATCCCAAGGTCTATATGTACGGAAACATCCTGCAAGACATGGAATGGCTGGACGCCGGAACGATCATGACAAAGCCCACGAAGTCCAAGGTAATCCCCAAACAGATACCAGTAAAAGCGATGTATGTGCAAAATCAAACAGAAGCTCCTTATAGCGGGTACATACAATGCGGGTATTATATCGATGCGGATAAAACGCCCTATTTGATGCTGGTAAATCGCCGTGGTAATTACTTTAACAGTAGTGTGGCTACCAGTGAAGACTTGGTGCCTCCCTCATTGTATGATCAGCATTATCCTCAGGCAGATCCCCAAACACTGCACATTACTCTGAGTCCATACATCAAAGGTTATTCGGAAAATGTGGGCTTGATGGATCCTTACGATAAGCAGATATACCAGGTACAGGATGGTAAATGCGCCATCGAAATCCCTGCAGGCGAGGCGAAGCTGCTGAAACTGGTGAACACTCTGCCGTCCAGGGTGGAAGGCTTGGTGACACTTAAGGGAGAGACCATAATAGCTCACGATGTTACTTTGGAAAAAGGAGCAAAGCTGAAAATGCATAAAGACGCTCGTGTCACTATGTTGCCAGGAGCCCGCATCTTCGCTCCCGAAAACACTGATGTGGTATTGGCTGGAGAAATAGAAATGCAGGGAGACTCCTCGCTTGTGATAATGGGATACCTGAAAGAAAAGAATGTGGACATCAGGCAAGATGAGCAAGCGAAGCTTCTGAAACAGCCCCAAGCCAAGAAGTCCTTCTTCAAAAGATTGTTTTGCATAGACTAAGGAATGCTCATGGAACATAAAAGCTTCGATATCTTTGAACTACTGAGGATCATGGCGGAAAATCGCAAGATGATCATCGCGATTGTGTTAATTGTAGCCATCGCGGCAGTGATTTATAGTTTGTTGACTCCACAGATATTCAGTTCCAGAGCCAGCTTCTTCTCTGTGGGAGATCAATCCTCGTCACTACCGATAAATATACCTGGGCTTTCCGGCGTTGCGGCAAGTCTGCTTGGTTCCGAGGGCTCCCCAAATGCGGAGAATCTCACTACAGTGATGAGATCACGAACCTTTGCCGAAGACCTCATCCGGGAGTTCAAACTTATCGATTACTTTAAACTTACTCATCCCGACAGCCTGAGAAATCTGGACGATGCCATAGAAAAGTTGAGAGGCAAGATGTTCTCTACCGGCTACGACGATGCCAGCGGATTAATCTCCATCAAGATAAGTTCAAAGGATAAACAGCTTTCTTTGGATATGGTGAATTACCTCTTGCAGAAATTGGATAAATACAACAGAGAGCAGAAAGTAACACAGGGTAAGCTAAACCGTCAGTTTCTGGAAGGTAGAGTGAAAGAGATAGAGGCTAGCCTGGATTCTCTGATCGAGCGCAGCCGGGAGATGGGAGAGAGCACGAAAGTGGTGCATCTGGAAGCCCAGGGCGAAGCAATTATCAAATCTTATACCGAGTTGATCGCAGAAGGTATGAAAGCAGATCTAGACCTGGAAATGGCAAAGGCCAATTATGGCGAAAACAGCCCGGTGATGCAAGCGGCAATATTGCGTAGAAACAGCATCCAAAAGCAGATTCGAGACCTGGAAGAAAACAAGAATACACCAGAGTATCTGCTGGATATGGGCAAACTGCCTCAGATCACTGCCGATCATCTGCGACTGGAGATGAACATGCAGATAAACCGTACTCTGTATGAATACATCTATCCGCAGTATGAAGCAGCGCGCCTGGTGGAACTGAAGGATATGCCCACCATAGATATCCTGGATGCCCCGCGCCTGGCGGGTCGAAGAGATTACCCCAAGCGAGCGATAATCTGCATCATATCTACTCTGGTGGCATTCGTCTTTGCCGTAGCCGTAGCTTTGCTGATTGAGCTGTTCAAACGCAATAAACACCGCGTAAGTGCGATAACGAACAGTCTGAAGAAATGATACTCTCTGGTATCTCAGCTCAAAGGAGCAAATGGCATGACTAAGTTTCAAGCCTTGGTGGACATCGTTGCAGCGTTAAGGGACAAGGATAATGGTTGTCCCTGGGATATAAAGCAGACTCATGAATCTCTGGTTCCAAACTTCATAGAAGAACTTTACGAAGTGGTTGAGGCCATCGAAGACAAGGATTATGGTGCCTTGCGGGAAGAACTGGGTGATCTCATGCTACACATTGTGTTTCAAGCTCAGATCTCTTCCGAAGAAGGAATCTTTGAGATGACGGATGTATTGGAGGCGATCTGCAACAAGCTTGTACACCGTCACCCCCATGTGTTTGCTGATGTTCAGGTGGATGATGCTGAAAGTGTGAAGATGAATTGGGAACGCATCAAGAAACAGGAGAAGAAGGAGCGGGAAAGCGTGTTGGACGGTATTCCGCGCGCACTGCCTGCTTTGATCCATGCTCAACGGATCCAGGAGAAGGCTGCCTCGGTGGGCTTCGATTGGCAGGACATGAAGCCGGTCTTGGAAAAGATAGAGGAAGAGCATGAGGAATTGCTGGAAGCACTGGCTCAGAACGACCAGGATGCCATTAGTGAGGAATTGGGAGACTATCTGTTCAGCATCGTTAATCTGGCTCGAAAGCTGAACATAGACGCGGAAGCTGCTTTAAAAGCTACCAACCGCAAGTTTTACCGTCGATTCCGCTATGTGGAAAGCCAATACAACGAGGACGAAATCCATGAAGCAAGCCTTGAGGAACTCGATTCCCACTGGGAATCGGCCAAAACCAAGTAACCGTTTTCATCATCTCAGAGTATACATAGTACTTGGCTCGCTATTCATCTTTGTATTCTTTGCGATATACACTCAAGTGCTCATCCAGAAAGCAAAAACAGAGCAAGAGTACGTTCCCCGCATATTTGCCCGCTACATTGCCTATACCGATGGCTATCTGAGAGTGGCAGAGAAGTATGCCCAATTGCTTACCGAAGTAAGCTCCAAATACCTTCAATTCACTGCACAACGAGATTTTCAACAGCAGCTATGGGATTATATATCCACCGAGTTTATGCAGGAGAATCCGATCCCTATCATTGTGACGGATGATGATTTTTTGCCCTTGGTATGGAAGAATGTAGGAGTTAGCCCAGACAGTCTTTACGAAGAGTTGTCCGAAGCATCAAAGGCCAGATTGGAAGAGCATATATCCAAAATGGTGCAAACTCCGTTGATCGACGAGGGGACTCTTACCGGATATGCTTTTTACAGTAAGCCAATATCCTTTGAGCAGTTTATAAAGAACATAGATTACGAGATCATAGTAACCGATCGTAACCGCGAACCGCTCTTTTGGCGCAATGTAAATGTAGATGAAACAGCCCGCTTTCACCAATTGCCGATCGCTGATCAGTTTGATCTGCTCTCCCGGCAATCATCCATGACCGAGATCCCGCTGCTGAACGAACAAGATTCCATGGGCTACATCTACTTCAGCAATCCCCAATCTCTGTCTTATATCCGCTACATCATCATCCTGGAACTCTTTTTGGCGCTGATGGTAGTTTTCTTTGGCAGTTATGGCTTTCTATTATTGAAACGCAGCGAGAAAGACACTCTGTGGGTAAGTCTGGCCAAAGAAACCGCCCATCAATTCGGAACTCCCATTACATCGCTGATGGGCTGGATAGACTATATGGCAGAGAGTCCCACGGAAGGAGTAGAACGACCGGATATGCCACAGATATTGAACTTCATGCGGGGAGATCTGGAGCATTTACGCAACATCGCCTCCCGCTTCGGTAAAGTGGGCAGCATCACAAAGTTGGAGCCTCACAATCTACATCAGGTTCTCTTTGATGTGGTGGAGTATTTTCGTCATCGTATGCCGCACTTGGGTTCTCGTATCGATATCCATCTGATCAGTAAAATCGAGCAAATAAATGTGATGATGGATGAGGAATTGATCAAATGGACTTTGGAAAACCTGATCAAAAACTGTGTGGATGCGATGTCCGGTAAGGGCGGCAATATCATCCTGACTGCCACCCAGAAGGATCCCTATGTGTATATCCAAATCCGCGATGAAGGCAAAGGCATTCCCCGCAGAGAATGGAAAAAGGTCTTTGATCCTGGAGTGACCAGCAAAACCAGAGGTTGGGGGCTGGGGCTCAGCCTGGCAAAGCGCATCATAGAAGAATACCATCAAGGTAGGATCCGCGTGGTGGAAAGTGCGATCAACGAAGGTACCACCATCGAGATTAAACTCTTTAATGCCGATCACTTCAGGAGGTGAGTATGGAACGGATTCTTTCCCGCACAGAAATGCAAGCTATCGACAGAAAAACCATTGACGAATTTGGCATTCCATCCCATGTATTGATGGAGGTTGCGGGAGCTCGCTGCGCCGATCATATTATGAGGGAGTATCCTGATCAGGTACAGGATGGCGTGGTAGTGCTTTGCGGAACAGGCAACAATGGCGGCGATGGCTATGTAATTGCCCGGCATCTTTTTGCCTTTTGTCCCGAAATTCTGATATTCAGTCTGGGGACAGGTAAGATGAGCGAAGAAAGCAGAAACAACCGTTTACTATGCGAAAAGCTGGATATTCCTATCTTTGATATCAACTCTCAACGAGACTTGCGGGGATCGGTGCTTGAAGCTATCGGAGTGATCCCTGTTCTGATTGATGCAGTCTTTGGTATCGGTTTCAAAGGGGATTTGCCGCCTCTGATACATAATGCTTTTACCGCATTCTCCAGCATGGCGGAAGTGGTGGTAGCCATAGATATTCCATCCGGATTGGACGCAGATAATGGCAATGGGGAGTGCATGAAAGCAGACCTTACGCTTGCCATCGAAGAGCTGAAGTATGGCCATATCCTGCAAAATGGCTGCCTCCGCTGTGGAAAGCTCTTACGCATACCCATCGGTATTCCCGAAATCTACAAGGAAGACACCGCTGCATACATATACAATGAGTGCATCCTGCCTGAACGTCCTGCTAATGCACATAAGGGGGATTTTGGCAGAGTGTACATCTTTGGCGGAAGCCCGGGTTATGTGGGTAGCGTCCGTCTATCTGCAAGATCCGCTTTACGTAGTGGAGCAGGATTGGTGCATATCTGCTCCCGCAAAGAAGTAATTTCGTTCTACACCGCAGCATGCGATGAGGTGATGAATTTTGCCATTCCCGAAACCAGTAAGAATATGCCTTGCCAAAAGGAGCTGAAAGAGCTTCTCAAGCGTGCCGACGCCATTTGCATCGGCTCCGGAATGGGCTTGGACGAATATGCCTTGCACCTGCTAAGCATCATTCTGAAATATGCCGAATGTCCTTGTGTGATAGATGCCGACGCCATCACGTTACTGGCGCAAAACCGGGACTTGATTCCACTCCTGAAACTAGGTAACTTTGTGCTAACGCCGCACAAGGCGGAGTTTTGCCGATTGGCGGGGATATCTCTACAGGATTTGGATGCAGATCTCATCGCCCGCTTGAACGAAGCTCAGGCGGCATGGGGCTGTGCAATCCTGTTGAAGGGGCATAGCAGCCTGTATGCAGACGGGGATAAAACTCTGGTGATCCGTGCCGGGAACGACGCTTTGGCCACCGGGGGCAGCGGAGACCTTCTGGCAGGCATCATAGCGTCATTTGCTGCCCAAAATCTGCCCCTATATCAAGCTGTTTGCTCGGCTGCCCTGCTGATGGGTAGCACCGCAGAAAGATTGTGCCGGAAGCAGCATTCATATTCCGTGTTACCCGGAGATATCATCGAACATTTGGGAGATAAAGATGCATAAACTTGCTAAGATAAATACCCCCGTTTTCTGGGCTGAAGGGCATCCCGGGGCTTTGGATAGGGAAAACTGGAAGCTGGAGATTTGCGGACTTTGCGAGAATCCCGTCAAGCTTAGCTGGCAGGATTTGCAGGAGTTTCAGGTAGAAACAGTTAATGCCCGGCTCACCAGCGTTACCCGCTGGTCTGTGTATGGTGCCTGGACGGGAGTGAGGATCGCAAACCTGCTGGATCACGCAAAAATACTTTCCGGGTGCCGCTATCTGCGCTTTTGGTCGGTGGGAGATGTGTATGACACCTCGATTCCTCTGGCAATAGGGCAAAAGGAACGCTCACTGGTTGCCTGGGCATTCGACGGAGAGCTCTTGGACGAGAATTATGGCGGACCAATCCGTGCTTTTATCCCCTATCTTTGGGGCTACAAATCTGCCAAAAGCATCATTAGAATTGAACTAATGGATCATTATATACCCGGATTCTGGGAGATACGTGGCTACACAGACAGTGGCGAGATTGAAGCAGGTGTATGCCGGGACATTAATGATGACGGCGCTTTGAAGCACATTCCCGGTGGGGAAGTGATAGAATTTAGCTAATGAAACTCTGGATTACATATCTGCGCGCCATTGGAGCGATGTTCTTCTGGGCTATCACTTTTGTATGGTACAAAATCGCTTTCGAAACCTACCGTCCTTATGAAATTGTGTTTCTACGCTTATTTCTGGCCTCAGTCCTGCTCTTTGGACTGATGGTCATTAGTCGGCATTGGCAAAAGATGCAGGCTAAAGACCTATGGCGCATGATGATAGTGGCATTCTTTGAGCCTTTTCTGTACTTCAATGGAGAGGCAAATGGCATGCAGTTCGTTTCAAGCTCGATGGGCAGTATCATCATTGCCACGATCCCCATTTTCGCAGCTATCGGTGCCTGGCTCATCTTGAAAGAAAAGCTAAGCATCTACGTAATTATGGGAGTGATAGTTTCCTGCTTGGGTGTAGGGATTATGAGCTATGGCAGCGGAGACTTGTCTGCTACTCTAAAGGGAGTCAAGTTTTTGGGACTGGCAATCTTTGGTGCGGTGGGCTATAGCCTCACAGTGCGCCCGCTTACTTTGAAATACAGCACACTGACTATTGTGGCATATCAGTCTTTTTTCGGAGCTCTGTATTTCTTGCCCATGTTCCTGATCTTTGATGGCAATCATTTCTTTATGGTCAGTCATTCCCTCAGAGGTTTGACAACTATCGTCGCAATGTCGCTGTTTGCTACCATAGGAGCCTTTGTGCTGTACACAGACGTAATCCGCAGCTTGGGTGTAGCAAAATCCAATATCTTTACAAACCTGATCCCCGTCTTTACGGTTGTGCTGGCGTTTTTCATTCTGGGAGATCCCATCGGGATTCGCACTATAGTGGGGCTGGCCCTCACTTTGCTGGGATTGGTACTTTCACAATATAATGACCTTAAGCGTTTGAAACAGCGTTATCTGAAGGGAGACATACTTGAGCGCAACTGAGGTCATGTCAAGCTTGGGGTGGCATTTTCCATATTGCTACAGCGACTCCTCTTTCCCTTTGTTTGATGCAGTGATGAAGCTGATATCAAGGTGTTATCATCCTGTGCTCACTCGATGATAACCCGATAATATCAGGTTCACCAATAGATGATTCTCTGGGGGAGAAGGGTGGTGTAGTGCCGGCGCTCGCTGTAGCGCCGGATATAGGCGGAACAGCGTCCGCTTGTACCTGTGAAAGATGAATTATAAAAAGCTCTACCTTAGAAATACGCTCGCCTTGGAGACTGCAATTTGTTCTTGACGTATATGCGGCTTTTTGATTCTGTATTATAGCTAAAGAAATTGATTATAGACATCATGAGAATAAGGAAGATACATCATGCGCAAGTTAATGCTAATTATGTCGCTTATCTGCATCCTGGCCACTCTAGGAGGACTAAGAGTTAGCGTGGATACATATCCGGGAAACAGGCATGAGTACAGCAGTGAATACACTCTGATGCTGGAGCCTGGCAGACCTATGCTGCACTACTATCAATTGCGCGTGCTTTTACCCTACGGCGAAAAGTATGACACAGCGGAAATCAGTTGGGGGCAATCCAGCAATCTGGGCAGAGACATATACATTGATTTTGCCAAACAGCAAGAGCCGATATCTTCCACAAACATATATACCGAAACCACTGCCGATCCACAAGTGTATGAACGCAACGATTTTTATCCCTACAAGGATTTTGACTATCTGGGAACTCAATACTATTGCGGTTACGCTATTGCGCTCTTCAATGTGTATCCCATCCGCTACAATCCCGTAAGTAGGGAACTGATTGCCTACGATTCTTTTGAACTGTACCTGCACGGCTCGTTTGATCCTTCGGAAGCAGAGCGGCAATCCCTATTCTCATCAAAGCACCCACAGACGCTTCAAATCCTGCAAGATATGATTCATAACCCAGAAACCATCAGTACTTACAGCAATGCTGCCCAAAACCGTTATGCAAGCCGCAATCTGGACCCTGCAGACGCAAAACAGATGATCGTGATCACCAGTGCTTCCCGCATTCCCTGGTTTACAGAATACATCAGTTGGCGCGAAAGCAAAGGCATCAGCACGGGCATCTATAGCACGGAGTTTATCTATGCGAATTATGACGGTGTGGACAACGCTGATAAAGTGCGCAACTTCATAATAGATGCGTATCTAACTTCCCTGGGCACCTCCAATCAACTGGAATATGTGATCTTGGGCGGTGACGATGAAGTGGTACCGGAACGCGGAGTGTTTGGCAGAGTGGGCTCTACAGAGGACAATCACATGCCTTCGGATCTGTATTACAGCAATCTTGATGGCACTTGGAATGCAAATGGTAACGAAATCTATGGCGAGATGCAGGATGATACGGACTTAATCCCGGAATTGCATATCGGCCGCTTTCCTGCAGAGACTTTGGCTGAATTCCAAAACATCTTCAACAAAATCACGTATTATGTAGACAACAGTACTTATAGCAACAACATCGCCGTTTTCTTCGGAGAAAATCTGAATCCCGATCCACTCACTTGGGGCGGAGATTACAAAGATGACGTAGCCCAGTATCTTCCTGATGAATATGCCTTTAGCACACATTATGAACGGGATGGTTCGTACAGCGGTGCATATGTGGTGGAGAGCATCAATAATGGTGCGAACGTGATGAATCACATGGGACACTCAAACGAGACCTTCCTGATGGGACAAGGTAACAACTCTGTTTCTCTGCTTCAAAACACAGAATATGGCTTTCTGTATTCTCAGGGGTGTTATCCTGCAGCCTTTGACCAACGCACTTCTGGAGACGGAGAGAGCATTGGCGAACATTTGCTGACATCATCAGGAGCATTGTTTGCCTTTGTAGGCAATACTCGTTATGGGTGGTATATGCCCGGTGGCATCGATGGTGCCAGCCAGTATTACGATCGACAGTTCTTTATTGGCCTGTATCAAATGAATATGCGGGAATTGGGGAAAGCTCTTACATACTCCCGAGAACAAAACCTGAATGCAGCTCTCACAAACGATGTGATGCGCTGGTGCTACATGGAGCAAATACTCTTTGGCGATCCCTCTGTGGAGGTAAAACTACCCAATCCCAGTTTGCCGATGCTGAGTCTGGAAAGCTACAGTATCGATGACTCTCTGGGCGATACGGACGGAAACATCAATCCCGGTGATATCATCAGTGTAAAGCCTGTGATATCAAACGCTGAAGGATGGGGAAACGCCTATGATGTATCACTTCGGATCATAGCTATGCCGGTGGGAGTGGAGCCTATGGATTCATGCATCATAATCAGCGAGTTACAACCCGGAGAGCAATCAAATGAAGATGTGGCGCTCACTCTGCAGCTTCCGCAGGACTGCGGTTTTGGAAACTATACGTTGAGGTTGGCTCTGGAATCTTTTGATCCTATCAGTCATCTTACAACGGGCATAAAGCATTATGATATCACTTATGAGATTACTTTGATAGATGCAGAATTCCCGTATGAGACAAGCAGCGCCGGCAATTCCGCACCGATGGTGGTGGATCAGGATGGAGACGGCGACAATGAAATTTTGTATCTTGACGTGTTTGGCATCGTCCATGTGGTGGATGGGGATGGGCAAGAGGTCTCTTCTTTCAGTACGCCTGAAGAGATTTATATAACTTCCAGCGCAGCGATGGGTCAGATCGACGACGAAGCCGGCGACGACATCGTGATTCTGGATCGCAGAGGTAAAGTATTTGCCATTTCTTTAACCGGATATCTGATCTTCAGCTACGACACACAGACAACCCTTCTCTTCAGCCCCGTGATTGCCGATCTGGATGGCAACTCTAGCAATGAGATTATATTTACCGGTATGGATAACAAACTGTATGTATTAGACAATCAAGGAAACGATTATCCGGGATTTCCCATGATACTGAACGGTATAGTCATGACGAATTTGGCAGTGGGAAAATTGAGTCCTGAAGGTCCCATGCAGATTGTGGCAGGACTGGGTAATGGCGGTCTGGTGGTCGTAAATCCCGATGGCAGTCAAAATCCGGATTACGCACTCAATCTTGATAGCGCAATCAACGGAAGTCCGGTGATTCTGGACAACGGGAAGATTGCTTTGGGCACCTCCAGCAATACCTATCTGATAGGACCGGAAGGGATCGAATTCAATATCGCGACCAGCTTCAGAATCCTGGGAGGGTATATCACTGCGGATATCAACCGGGATGGCTCTTTGGATATTGTCTGCGTATCAAATCGGGGCACTTTATATGTGATATCTCAAGACGGAGAGCACATCAACGGATTCCCTGTAAATACAGGAGTAATCTTCAACTGTCCGCCATTGGTAGCAGATGTGGATGGAGACACTCAATACGAGATCATCCTGCATAGTAGCGTGAACAACATATATATCTTCAATCACGACGGTAGTATGATGCCCGGCTATCCTTATCTTACTTCATATATCGGAGCTACTCCCGGAACTTTAGTGGACTTCCATAATAATGGCAATTTCAACTTGATTACCGGATATTCCCAGGGAGTCCTGCTGAGCAATCTTCGTTCTGAAGTAAACAACCTCACACCTTGGACAATCTTCCGTGGAGCTTTGAACCGCCAAGGGTCTTTTGCTGCCACGGGATATGTGGACAACGATGATGATGTACAGACTCCAGCTACGAACCACCTGGCACAAAACTACCCCAATCCTTTTAATCCCCACACCACAATCGCGTTTGACCTAAGCAAGCCACAGAACCTCAGACTGGATATCTACAACACCAAGGGGCAATTGGTACGCAATTTGGTAAACGGACACATGAGCGAGGGTAATCACAAAGTGACATGGAATGGCACTGACAACACCGGCAGAGCGCTGGCCAGCGGTTTGTATTTCTATCGTCTGAAAAGCGAGAGCTTCAGCTCCACGCGCAAAATGTTGCTGTTGAAATAGGAGATTAGATGCAGGATATAGCCAACAATATCAAAGACATACAAGAGCGTATCGGGCAGGTATTGCTTCGATGCGGCAGAGAAGCCGATCAAATAACTCTGATAGCAGTAACCAAGACCCACAGTGTGGAAGCAATGGAATTAGCCCTTAAAAACGGGGTGTCCCACATCGCGGAAAACAAGGTACAGGAAGCCATGCGCAAGCTGCCGATGATGCAAAATAAAGACTTTTACTTCCACTTCATCGGCCATCTGCAGACAAACAAGATCAATCAACTGCTCAGCTTGAAACCCTACCTCATTCAAAGCATAGATTCCGTGTATCTGGCAGAGAAACTGCACAAGGCTTTGGGACGCACAAATCGCAGCCAGGATATTTTGATCCAGGTTAATACTACTGAAGAGGAGCAGAAAAGCGGAGTGAACTTCGGTAATGCCGAAGAACTGCTGTGGAAGATAGCCTCGTATTCCACTCTAAGAGTGAGAGGATTGATGACCATCGGCAAGCTGCATCCCGATCCGGAGATCAGCAGGCCGTATTTCCGGCAGTTGAGAGAACTTTTTGAAAAGGTGCGCACAGATCTTCCGGCAGGCTTTGACTATCTCTCCATGGGCATGAGCCACGATTGGGAAATTGCCCTGGAAGAAGGGGCAAATATGTTGCGCATTGGCAGTGCCATCTTTGGTGAACGATATTACGGGGAGGATAGATGATATTCCTGGTAGCCGCCCTCTTGTTTCTGATAGCCTATCTCTATGGCAGCTATTCCACCGCAAGGATCATCGCCAAAAACTTCCGTTCACTGAATATATATAAAGTGGGTACAGGACTGGCCGATACCGAAAACATCTATACAAACATAAGTAAACCCATGGGAGTGCTGGTTGGAGCAATAGATCTCAGCAAAGCCTACCTGTTTTTATTGGTTGTGGAGTTTATCCTGCGCCTTTTGGATATGCACAGCCACTTTCTGGATATCAGCATTTTATACAGCCCCAATCTGATGTTGCTCTACGGAATAGGGATGCTCATCGGTCATTGCCTGCCAGTTACACACCGTTTTCGGGGTGGCCGCGGGATCTTTACCTATATGGGCTTCTTTGCCTACTTCGCTTTTCTGCCGATGGTTATCACTGCGGCAGTGGCGGTAGTCCTGGTGATGCGTTTCAAGCAAATCCGCTTTGCCCAATATACCATCGTGATTTTACCGGTAATCCTCTTCCAATTCTTTTTTTATCTCACCAATCTGTATCAGGGCAGTTTACCCCCTTATTTCAATTCCATTCTCATTGTGAACGCTTTCTTGATGGGGGGATTGAACTTCGTGGTATCCAAACGCTTAGGAGAGTTTTGAGGTTTCTATGATCAAGATAGTACCAGTGGAGAGTAAAAAGCACTTAAAAAGCTTTATAATGTTGCCATTCAGATTGTACAAAGATGATCCTGCCTGGGTACCTCCTTTGATACCGGATCAATACAAATTCTTCAATGCCCAGAAGAATCCCTATTATTTCCACTCTGAGGTTCAACTCTTTTTAGCGATAGACGATTCCCGGGTGATAGGCCGCATCAGCGCCCACACCAACACTCAACATCAAAAGGAGCATAAAGAGGATATCGGCTTCTTTGGCTTCTTTGAATGTGAAAACGATGCACACGCTGCAGAAATGCTCTTTGATGCTGCGGCGCAGTGGAATCGGAAGAAAGGCTTTGCAGCCATGCGCGGACCGATGAACTTTTCCGTGAATCAGGAAGTAGGCCTTTTGATAGATGGTTTTTCCGATCCTCCCATGGTGATGATGCCTCATGCCAAGCCCTATTACGCAGAGCTGTTTGAGCATTGTGGGCTTGTTAAAACCATGGATCTCTATGCCTACCTTAGCGAGCGTAAAGATATACCGGAGCGTGTACAGCGACTTGCTGCAGCCATTGAGCGCAGGGCCGGAGTCTCTATTCGCAGCCTTTCTAAAAACAAGAAGCAGCTACGCAAAGACATCGAGACCGTATTTGAAATATATACAAGAGCCTGGGAATACAACTGGGGCAATGTACCCATGACCAAAGCTGAATTCGATCACATCGTGGATGAATTGCTGCCTCTGGCTGATCCCGAATTGATCTTCATCGCTGAGAAAGACGGACATCCTGCAGGATTTTCACTGGCCATGCCAAATTATAACGAGGTTTTGAAGGTAATGAAAGGCAGAGTAAATCCCATCACCGTCATCAAAGCTATGCTAGCCCAAAAGAAGATCGGCAGCGCCAGAGTAATTACCATGGGACTCGTCAAAAAGTATCAGGGCCGCGGGATCGACACTCTCTTCTATTACTATTCATATAAAAACGGGCTGCCCAAGGGCTTCTTCCGTGGTGAATTCTCCTGGGTGTTGGAGAACAACACCATGATGATTCGCATAGCCGAGATGCTGGATGCCAAAATCTATAAAACCTATAGAATCTATGACAAACAAATCTAAATCACTACTTTCTGCCATTGATGTGATTACACTGGCCTACGTAGGCTGGATATTGCTGTATATGACCATCGGTTTTCAACGCACCTCGAATGCCCTTGTCCACATCCCGGCGATGCTTTCTATTGGAGTGGGAATCCTGTTTATGGCTTGCTGGCATCGCAATATGGATAGCTTGAAGCATCCCCGTTTGTACAATGCACTCAGCCTGATTCGGGGATTGTATCCCGTTACCCTCTTCGGATACTTCTATACCAGTGGCCATGTCTTCAATCGCATCATCTTTTCAGATTGGTTGGATCCCTTCTTCATGAATATCGATCTGAGCCTGTTCGGTTATTTGCCTTCGATGGTGTGGGGAGAAAGCTATGACCATATCCTGATCAGCGAGCTGTTTCACTTCGCCTATTTCTGCTATTATCCCATGATAGTGGGCTTGCCGCTTTATCTGTATTTCAAGAAACCGGAAGGCTTTCGGGAGTTGATCTTCAACCTCTGCTTCGTGTTCTATCTCTGTTACTTTATCTACAGTATCATCCCTGTGATCGGTGGTCGGTTCATTCCTGAGGCGATGGAGCTAACCCGTACGTATCGGGGAGGCCCATTTACCCATATAATGGTATTCATCTACCGTCACAGCAATCACTTGGGCGGTGCTTTCCCGTCTTCCCATATTGGTGTAACCATCGTGCTTACCATTGCCGCTTTGCGGCACGCTCGTAAATTGGGTTATCTCTTTCTTCCCATTGCCTTCTTCCTTAGTCTGGCAACGGTTTACTGCCATTATCATTGGTTCATAGACGCTGTGTTTGGTGTCTTTATCGGAGTGGGTGGCTACTATCTGGCAAATTACGTTCATCGCAAACTGCAAGGAGTTCTTTAGATGAGACACACAATCCTGTTGCTTATGACGCTCGCTCTGGCTACACTGTATGCCCAAAGCCCCCTGCCGATTACCAGCTACGATTATGCCATCCCGGAAAACAATGTATCTCCCATAGCTTTGGGTACGGGCGGGATGAACGTCACCGATGCGGCAGACCCCTTAGTGTCTTATGGCAATCCGGCGCTCCTGGCCAATAGCGAAAGCACCATTTTGTACATGGCATACAGATTTGCCGGTGATGATGATGTGCGCTTCGCTGACGCAGTAAAGGTAAGCAACTTTCTAAAAGAGAAACAATTCAAGTATTTTACTTTGGCAGCAAAACAGGTAGCCTTCTCTTACCAGCCCATGGCATCGGTCAACATCAGTGAATTCAATCCCGTCACCCAAAAAAGCTTGTACTATGACTACAAAATGGACAAGGTCCAATTGAGCTTTGGCATTACGGACAAAAGCTGGCCTGATATCGCTGCCGGTGTAAACTTGAAATACCTGAGCGGCAGGTTGGTGTACCTGGAAGAACACTTGGATGGATCACAGTTTGTAAGAGACCACTTCATTGACGACAAGGTGAAGGGCTTCAGCACGGACTTAGGCCTTAGCGTCCAAAGGGGAAACACAGTGTTTGGTTTAAGTGCCTACGACCTGGTGTCCCGTTTGTGGTGGGAAAACTATCCGGCAAAGAGTGTTCAGCGCCGTATTGCCACAGGTATCCAATTTAATTCCGGAACATCAAAGACCAGTTTCGGTATTCAGAGTAAGATCTCCAGTAAACCCGAAACAACCTATCACGTAGGTTATTGCTACAATGTGGATTGGGACACAAGCAGTCTCAGCAGTGACCAAACAGTGAAACAAGGTTTGGATGTCCGTTTAGGAGCTTACAGCGAAGATTTTTACGGTGCCAACAACATCAATTTTACTCTGGGTTCAGGATATTATTACAAGATGTTCCGTTTCGATTTCTCGCTCAATTCCAAAGGGTTAAAGCTCGCTGACAGTGAATTTTTGTTTTCCCTGGGATTGGGATTCTAGGTCATGTTTGAACTCTCTTTCCTGAATGCTGGATTACTGTATTTTGCAGCTGCAACTGTCTTGCCGTTGCTAATCTGGCTTTTAGCAAAGAAGAAACCACACCGCATTATATTCTCCTCACTGCGCTTTATCAAAGAGAGCCGGGAGCATGAGAAAAAACGCAGTAAGATCACGAACATCATCCTCCTTATCCTGCGGATGCTGATCATTCTGCTGCTATGTCTGGCTATTGCCCGCCCCATGCTGGTTTCATCTGCTCTGAAAGATTCGGACAAACATCCTCCCACCGCTCTTGCCATTGTATTGGACAATTCCTACAGCATGGACTATGTTGAGGATAGACTTAGCAGGCTGGATCTGGCGATTCGCGCCATAGAGCGTATCAATGCCAAAGCCAGCCCGGAGGATCGCCTTATACTGGTAACCCGGGATGAGGCTTTCAATGCCCTCCATGCCCAGATCTATGCCAAAGAGATCCCTCCGGAAAGCCTAAAAAGCATCTCTTGGAGCCATGAACCGATGGATTGGCCTCAGACCCTGGCTTTTGCGGAATCCCGCTTGGAAGAAGCGCAAATGCCCAATCGCGAGATCTATCTGATTAGCGATCTGGTAAACGAGAACATCGAGTATAAGAGTTCCATTCCTCTTGTCTTGATTCCCGTCTCGGAAAAGGAACCGCGCCAAAACCTTTCCCTGTCTGATGCCCGGGTATTGCCTCAGATCGTGGACCGCGCCAAACAACAGACGATAGAATTTACTCTCACAAACCATGGCTCTGCTCCAAGGGACGAAGTGCTGGTTCAAGCTGTAGTGAACGACATCAAGGTGGGAGAGCGCTTCGTAAGCCTCGCTGCCCGCCAAAGCATGAAAGAAAGCATCAGCTTCGAACTGCGCGATACCGGCTGGCAATCCGGTTATATAGAAGTAATGGATGAGTATCTCTCTGCGGACAACCGTAGTTATTTTGCTTTTGAACACTATCCCAATCCCCGGATCGCAGTAGTGGGAGATGCAGGCTTGCCTCCCCAGCTCCGCAGCATTCTGCGTGTGTTTAGTGGTAGCGATCCCATCCGCATTGATCCTTCAGCGATAAACCTGCAGATGCTTGATGATTACCAACTCTTGCTCTTTTACCCCTTCGAAACACTTAGTCCCCGTCACAAAGAGCTTTTTGCCGAGATGGACAGACGTGGCATGGGTAGCCTAATCTGTCCCGGACCCCGCTTGGGACGCGATACCAAGACCTGGCTGGAAAAGCGGTTCAACCTGAAACTGGGCGATTTCGTATCTGGGCCTGCCAGCATAGACTTCGTCTCTCCCCATCATCAAGCCAGCGCATTGATTGCAGATAAGAACCTCAGGTTTTCGCAGGTTAGTTCTCATTGGCAGGCATCTTCGGCAGCGTCCCCCCTGATCTCCGCGTCGAGTAAGGCACTGGCTGTTACGAATGCAAATTCAGCACTCTGGTTGTGGGACTTGGCCGCCGACTCGCCCTTTTTTTCCGATCCTGCCTTTGCCGTGTATGCCTATCGCCAGCTCTCAAGCCTGATGAATGCAGATGTGCCGGTTACCGAGCTGAAAGTGGGAGACCTCATCAGAGCTAATGCGCTAGAATTGCCGGACGCAAGCCGAATTGATCTGGCAAATCCCCTGTTCAAAGCTAGTGATCCCGGCATCTACACTCAAAATCCGGACAGTCCCAGAGCCGCAAAGCTGGCCGTAAACATCAGCTATCTGGATAGCGATACTATACCGGGAAAAGTCCCAAAGAATTTCACACTTTTGGGCGAAGATTTCGAAGACAAGCTCTTTATGTCCCGCTTGGGCAAGGATCTCTGGAAAAGCCTGCTAATCCTGGCGGGGATTTTAATGTTGACTGAAATCGCCCTGATCAAGTATCTGGAATACAAGTCTTTAAAACAAGGATTACAAAATGATATTGGAAAGAATAGATAATCCCGACAAAATTCACGCGCTCACAAATGAAGAACTGCGGAACCTGGCTCAGGAATTGCGCGACCGCATCATTTCCGTGGTTGCCAAAACCGGCGGACACATAGCTCCCAGCTTGGGCACAGTCGATTTTACCCTGGCTTTGTTAAATGTGTTTAATCCCATGAAAGACCGCATTGTGTGGGATGTAGGGCATCAAAGTTATGCCTGGAAGATCCTCACCGGACGCAATGAACGATTCGACACCCTGCGTCAATACGGCGGTTTGAGCGGATTTACAAACATCCACGAAAGTCCTTACGATGCTTTCAGCACAGGGCACAGCAGCACTTCGATCTCCGCGGCTCTGGGCATGGCTGCCGCCCGGGATCTGAAACAAGAGCATTTCCACAGCATTGCCGTAATCGGAGACGGTGCGCTTACCGGCGGTATGAGCTTCGAAGCCCTGAACCATGCAGGGCATTTGCAACCGGATAACTTCATTGTGATCCTGAACGACAACGCCATGTCCATCTCCAAAAATGTGGGCGGATTGCAGAAATATATGGCTCGCATGTACGCCTCCAAAAGCTACAATACGCTCAAGAAACAGATCTGGGATCTCAGCGGGAGCTTGCCCTCCAGCATCCGTCGCCGCTTTATCTACGGTGCGCAAAAGCTGGAAGAATCCATGTTGAACATCCTGGTGCCAAATATCATTTTCGAAGACCTCGGCTTCAAGTATGTAGGTCCCATCGACGGTCACGACATTCCGCATCTAATAACCATCATGAAGCGGGTAAAGAACTTCATGGTTGGCCCCGTATTGATTCATGTGGTTACGCAAAAAGGCAAGGGTTATACTCCTGCGGAAAATGATGCCTCCACCTTCCATGGCATCGGCCCCTTCGATGGGCAAAGCGGCAAGACTGCCAGCAGTGGCAGTAAGAGTTACAGTGATGTGTTCGGCGATACTTTGGTGGATCTCGCCGCAACCAATTCCGACATCGTCGCCATCACTGCTGCTATGAGTGCAGGAACCGGGCTTTCCGGTTTTGAAGCCAAATATCCCGAGCGTTTCTTTGACGTGGGGATCGCCGAACAGCATGCATTAACCCTGGCTGCCGGAATGAGCACCAGAGGGATCAAAGCTTTTGTAGCCATATATTCCACCTTCGCTCAACGCGCTCTGGATCAGATCATCCACGATGTGGCCCTACCCAAACTACCCATCGTACTTTGCCTGGATCGGGCTGGTTTGGTGGGGGAAGACGGTGCCACACATCATGGAGCCTTCGATCTTTCCTTCCTGGCAGGGGTGCCAAACCTCACAATTCTTGCTCCCTCATGTGCAGAAGAGCTACAAGCAATGCTCACTTGGGCAGCATCTTACAAGGAAGGTCCGGTCGTGATTCGTTATCCTCGCGGGAAGGCTCTGTACCGTAGTATCTATATTGATGCTTTCGAGCCCGGCAAAGCGGAAATCATCAATTCTGCAGACGATCTCTCCGATCCGCCCTATGCTTTTGTTACCGTAGGAGATGCACTTTCTCTGGCGATCGATACTGCCAATATCCTGAAACGCGATGGTTGTAGTCCGCTAATTGTAAATCTCCGCAGTGTCAAACCTTTGGACGAGAATGTACTACATGCTTTGGGCAAGGCCTGTAGTCATATTTTTACCTTCGAGAACAACTCCATCATCGGCGGAACCGGTGGGCGCATCGCCCAGATCCTCTCGGAAAGCCAAGCACGAGTAGTCAATTTTGGTTATCCGGATTACTTCATCGGCCATGGCGACACTCAAAAGCTGAAGGAAGAAATCGGTTTTACTGCGTCCCATCTCGCCGAAGCGGTTCGGCAGCATCTGTGAACGACACTATCTGTGCGCTTATTACCGCTCCCGGCACTGCGTCGATATCTGTGATCAGAGTATCGGGCCCCGCTACTTTTCCTGTGGTGGCTTCCTTTTTTGACCGGCCGGATAAGCTGCACAATGCGAGCTCGCACAGCCTGGTTTTCGGTACCTTTCTGGATGCAGAAAAGAGGCCTGTGGATGAGGTACTGCTATCAATTTTTCGTACTCCGAAGAGTTATACCGGAGAGGACATTATAGAGATCAGCTGTCATGGTAATCCCCTTATTGCCGATCGCATCCTGAGCACTTTACTTACCCGCACGCGTTTGGCAAATCCAGGGGAGTTCACGCTACGGGCATTTTTGAACAATAAGATGGATCTCAGCCGTGCTGAAGCGGTGAACGACCTAATCGTGGCCAACAGTTCTAAAGCCTCAGAGGCAGCGTTGATGCAGGTAAAGGGCTATCTGAGCCGGCATCTGCAGGAGCTTTTGGACGAGATCTCCGATGCCCGTCTGCGCTGTGAATTGGCGATAGATTTTTCCGATCAGGATTTGCCGCAGATTGATCTGGATGATCTTGCTGCCAGGATTCGCAATATCCGGGACAAAGCCTCGGCTTTACACGAAGAAGGCAGTCATGCCCGTAAACTGCGTGAGGGCGTCAGGATATGCCTGGCAGGAGCTCCAAATTCCGGAAAATCATCGTTATTCAACGCATTTCTCAAACAAAACCGGGCTATTGTAACTCCCCATCCCGGAACCACGCGGGACTACTTGGAGGAATCGTTCTCACTATCCGGATATCCCATCGTACTGGTGGACACTGCCGGCCTCAGGGAAAGCAAGGACAGTATCGAGCAGGAAGGAATATCACGCTCTTATGAATTGATGAAAACTTCTGATTTTATCCTTTTCTTGTATGAAACGGAAGCACCAGAATTACCTTTTGGGATTCAGCAATTTGAACAAAAGATCATCTATGTGGCCAGCAAAGCCGATCTTTTCCCCGCTCGTAAGCTTCCTGCCCGGCATGTGCCCTGCTCAACAGTGACACCGGACGGATTGGAGCAGCTGTCTGGAGTAATCCTGGAAGGTTTGAAGATGCCATCACAGATACTGGAGCGCCCGTTAGTCACTAATGCCCGGCATTTGGCAGCCCTCAGCCGTTGTCTTGAAGCCTTGGGAATGGCGGAGAATGCTATAAAAGCTGATGCTGGATTTGAATTTGTGGCTAGTGATTTGATCTCAGCGGCATCGGCCTTGGAAGACATCTTGGGTGTGGTTCCCACAGATGCGCTTCTAGGCAGGATATTCGACAACTTCTGCATTGGGAAATAGCTGGATGTCCACGTCCTGCCCTCTGTAACAAGTAGTGCCGAAGCAGATATAATCGGGTAATCATCGAGTGACCACTAGATTGTTATAGCTTGATATCTGCTTCAAAACCGGATAATCTATAAAGCAGGCTTGGCAGACGGAGATTTCTCTTCCCCGGGATGCTTATAGCACAAATAGTTACACCGTGCATTTGAAAAAATAGTCATATTTCGCAATTTTGTTTGACACATCATTGCACTTGAGATTATATGCACCAAAGTATAATTCTACGAGGAATCAAATGAAGATATTAGTTCTAAACTGTGGCAGCTCATCCATAAAGTATCAATTAATCGATATGAAAACCCGCGATGTAATGGCTGAAGGGATAGTTGAAAAAATTGGAGAAGACATCGCATTTTTCACATATAAAAGTCCCATTTACACGAAGAAGAAACACAAGATGGTTATCGAAAACCACGAACAAGGTCTTCAATTGATTCTTGATGAATTGGTGGACAGCAGCCATGGCGTCTTGAACCATTTGCACGAGATAGACGCGGTGGGGCACAGATTGGTGCATGCCGGAGAGTATTACTCCGATGCCGTGGTGGTTACGGATCATGTGGTGGAAGTGATGCAGGATTGCGTATCGCTGGCACCCTTGCACAATCCCGCCAACCTGAAGGGAATAGAAGCTGTGCGGACTGCCATGCCGGATTGCCCACAGTGTGGTGTGTTTGACACGGCTTACCATCAAAGCATGCCGTCAGAAGCCTATCTCTACCCTCTGCCGCTGGAATTTTATCTGGAACATAAGATTCGCCGCTATGGTTTTCACGGAACCAGTCACAAATATGTAAGCCTGAAAGCAGCTGAATTTTTGCATAAAGACATTGAAGACATGAAGATAATATCCTGCCATATAGGTAATGGTGCTTCCATCACCGCCATCGATGGGGGCAAATCCATCGACACTTCCATGGGTCTGACTCCGCTGGAAGGTTTGATGATGGGCACCCGTTGCGGCGATATCGATCCTGCAATCCCCATCCACATGCAACAGGCCTTGGGCCTTAGCGTGGATGATGTGAATAATATCCTGAACAAAAAAAGCGGGATGCTGGGTCTTTCACAAGTCTCCAACGATATGCGTCAGATCGAAGATGAGATCCTGATCCGTAAGAATCCCAAAGCTATTCAGGCTCATGATGTCTATTGCTATAGGATCAAGAAATACATCGGCAGCTATATCGCCGCTCTGAATGGAGTGGATGTGATCATCTTTACCGGAGGTGTGGGAGAAAATATGTCCATTCTCAGAGAGCAGGTTTGCAGAAATCTGGATGCCTTGGGAATCACATTGAATTTGGCAGAGAATGCCCGTTTTACCGACGATATCCAAGTGCTTAGCACACCGGAATCCAAAGTAACAGTGCTGAAAATACCTACGAACGAAGAATTGATGATTGCTCTGGAAACACAGAGATTGATCAACAAAGAATGAGCAAAATGCTCACATGTATCATACTTAAGCAGGGGTTTGTTTGAATGAGAAAACTTAAGACCAGTTTTTATCGGATGCTTTATGACCAATCTCCGGTGTCGCTTTGGGTGGAGGACTTTTCGGATGTATATAGCTACATTCAAGCGCTTCGAAAAGATGAAGTGAAAGACATCAAAGCTTATTTCCGTACTTATCCTGAAAAATTCCATGAGTGTACGGCAAAACTGAGGATAGTGGATGTAAACAGTACCACTCTGAGGATTTTTGGTGCATCCAGCAAACAGGAATTGCTGAACAACATCCATAAAGTCTTCAGAGCCGAAGCGGGAGAAAGTGTCCTCGCCTCTATAGTGGCGATTTCCGAAGGCCGAAAAAGCTTTGAGGGACAAGTTATAAACTACGACCTAAACGGTAATGCCTTACATTTCAGAATATCCTGGAGTATCCCCGGTGATGCGGAAGAGGACTTCAAGCGAGTGATCGTAGCCATGCAGGACATCACCGGCTTGGATAGAATCCGCAAAGAACTGGAAGAACGCGAAGCGCTGTTCAGATGCATATTTGAGCAGGTATCTGAAGGAATGATGCTGCTGGATGAAAAGGGGAAGATCTTTTTGGTGAACCATGCTTTGGAAAACCTGAGCGGACTAAGCGCATATATGCTGGTTGGAAGCTCCATTAAAGATTACTTTACCACCTTCAGCAAAACAGTGAATCTGACCTCGGGAAATGATCTGGTAGAACAAGAACTGATGGATTTCTTTGTAAAACCGCCATCAGAACACAGAAACATAGAGTATAGCTTCTTTGACACCAGGCACAAGTTGCACGATCATAGACTGGCATTGGTTCCCATCAACAGCGCAAAAGAAAAGCTCTATGCAGCAGTCTTTTCTGACCTTAGCCCGATTCGCAAATCTGAACGGGTTACAGGAATCTTGCATCAAATCTCCCACGCTGTAAATACCGAGTGTAGCCTGGACGATCTCTTTTATACCATCCATCAAGCTCTATCGCAAGTGCTGGACGTTACAAACTTCTATATTGCGTTGTACGATAAACGCAGCAATATCATCACATTCCCCTATCTGGTCGACGAGATGAACGAGGATTCCAGCCCTGTGGAAGCAGACAACAATACCTCGCTTACCGCACAGATTATCTCGGAAGAGCGCACTCTGTTGCTATCGGAACAGGGAATTTGTGATCGTACTGCAGACAAGGGTTTCTTGGGTGTAATCTGCCGCAACTTCCTGGGAGTTCCGCTGATGCTGGCCGGGAAAGTGATCGGAGCCATTGTGGTGCAATCCTATCAACGAGGTGATCTCTACGACGATGATGACCGCGTGCTGCTGGAATCGATCTCCGAACAAATCGCCTACGCTTTGAATAAAAAACAGGCAGACGAGAAGATAAATGTGCTCTTCCAAGCTATTGAACAGGCGGGAGAAGGCATTTTGATCTTTAGCCCTCAAGGCAATATCCAATATGTGAATACCATTTTCGAAAGGATCACTTCCTATCGGCGTATTGAGCTTTTGGACCAGCCCTTTGAATGCCTCCCCTTCGATGCGACCAGTCGCAAGGAAATGCAGCAATCCTGGCTGCGAGTACGCTCTTCTCAACCCTGGCGCGGGAAAGTGGATATGATCCGCAAAGACAGCAAGAAAATCACTCTGGATATGGTCGTGAAGCCGGTTATCGATCAAGAAGGCATTCTCTCCAGCATCATTGCCAGCTGTAAAGATGTTACTTACGAGATCATGCGGGAAGAACAGCAGAAACGCACGCAGCGCCTGGAAGCAATCGGACGCCTCACCGGAGGCATCGCTCACGATTTTAACAATATCCTCTCCGCCATTATCGGTTACACGGAATTAGCCGGAGACGATCTGCCTCCGGATAGTGACGCTGCACTGAACTTGGTGGAAGTACTGAAAAGCTCTACCAGAGCCAAGGAAATGATCTCTCACCTGATCTCTTTCTCGCGTCAGGAAGAATCCAAGACGGAGGTCGTGGAACTGGTGGATCACGTAAAAGAATCAGTACGCTTCCTTCGCAGCTATCTACCACGTTCAATTAAGATCAAAGAGAATTATACAACAGAACGCAGCACGGTAATCGCCGTACCCGGACAGATACATCAGATCATCATAAACTTGGGCACAAACGCTATGCATGCGCTGCATAAAGATGGTGCCGAACTAAGTGTCGCAGTGGAAGTGGTAAACTTCAAATCCCAGGATATGCAGGCTTTTCCGGAGTTAAAACAGTGTCAATACCTCAAGGTGACAGTCAGCGACAACGGAACCGGAATCGATCCCGCTATCATGGATCATATTTTCGATCCCTATTTTACTACTAAGAGCAATAATGAAGGCACCGGGCTGGGACTCTCGATCGTCCATAGTATCGTGCAATCGCATCATGGAGCGGTGAGAGTGGACAGTACATTAGGAGTCGGTACCAGTTTCTACATCTATATTCCCGTTTACACGCCGGACGAATGGCATACTCACAAACAAGAAGACGAAGAAGCCATGGATATCGGTGGAACAGAGACTATTATGTTTGTGGATGATGAGCCGGCATTGGTGAATGTATTCCGTCAGGGCTTGATGCGCCTTGGTTATAAGGTGGAAGGTTTTACCGATCCTCGTAAAGCCCTGGAGTACTTCGAGAAATACCCGGATAAAGTTGATATGCTGGTAACAGATACGACGATGCCCTATATAAACGGAGTCGATTTGGCGCAACGGTTGATGGCAATGAAGCAGGGTCTTCCGGTGATTATCTGCACCGGATTCACTACCCTGATCTCCGTGGATGATGCCCGGGAAAAAGGCATCAAGGACTTCATTATGAAGCCATTCAAAATCCGTGATATAGCTACCAGCATTCGTGACGCTTTCAACGGAGAGGAGAAAAGTGCGAATTGACCTGCTGATGAACAAGCTGTGCCTCACTAAAACGCGCAGCATCGCCAAAAATGCCTGCGACAAAGGCTTGATATTGGTGAACGGTAAAGCAGCCAAAGCATCCCTGATGGTAAAAGCAAATGACATTGTGGAGATGAAACTGTACGGTTATCTGCATCAATTCCGCATCAAGGAGTTACCTATGGGGAATGTATCCAAAAAGGATGCTGGCAACTATTATGAAATGCTGAAGCGGGAGCCTCTGGAATAGGCAAAGCATCGCTATGAGCACAAAGCAAGGCAGACAGGGATACATCTGCTATGTCCGGTCGCTACCAAAGAAGCTGCTTTGCCTTGTGCTCTATCTATTCATAGCTCATATGATGCCAGCCACGCACTTTTTGGTGGTCAGCAATTCATATTATGATCTCTACAGCAATAAACCAGCTTCCCCCGCGGATTACGACCTCAGTAAAGCTCTTGATGGCAAGATCGGTGATCTGCAAATGCAATTTGGAGTGTATCCAGATGCTAAAGTGCCCATATACATCGTGTATGGCGAGGATGAATACCGGAGTCTGAGTGAAGATAGTGCTTCAATAGTGGAATTTAGTGAAGCTTTTTACAACTCGAAGGAAGGCGCCATCTTTGCTCGCAGTAAAGATCAGGTATCGGACAATCATCTGAAGATAATGGTGCATGAATACATACACTGGTACATTGAGGAGCTGTTTATTCAAGCTCCGCTCTGGTTTCATGAAGGTATGGCAACCTATTTCAGCCAGCAATTGGGTTATGAACGATATCTCATCTATCTGAAAGAAAGCCTGATCCAACCCCAAAGCGATCTCTTTCGTATGAGCTACAGATATCCTGAGAATCGGGAGGACTGGCCTCACTTCTATCTGAGTTCGGCGATGGCAACCCACTATATGCAGGATCGCTTTCCAGCCCAGTGGCAGAGCTTCTGGAATCAGGTGGCTGCAAATAACAAGGCGGGCAAGCGTAGCATCTTTTCTCAAACTTTTGCACAAAGCTATCAGACATCACTTTGGGATTTTCACACAAGCTTCGGCTCGTATAGCAAGCGACAAGGCTATCTGTATCTGTTTGTAGCATTGAACACTGTAGTATTTGCCTTTCTGCCTTTTGTGATGTTTGCCATTGCCCGCAAGCGCCGGCGCAGAATGCAGGGTTTACCGGATCTGCCCCTGGAAGATGAAGCGGATGACGAAGAAAGCGCAGATAGACCTTGACAGATCTGGCGAGAGACATCATCTAGCAATAGCTGTTTTTGATAGTCGGAAACGGCTATACATGCTTTATAAATCAAGCCATTCTGGAGGATGGATATGAAATATCTCGATCTCGCGATGAATGCGGCTGCCAGCCTCGGTGCAGAATATGCTGACATCCGTATTCAAAGAAGCACAGACCAACTCATCCTAATGCGCAATCTCAGTCTGAAATCCGCAAATACACAAGTGGTGGACGGTTATGGCATTAGAGTATTCAAGGACGGTGCCTGGGGCTTTGCACACAACAACGTTTACAGCGATGAAGCTGTTCTTGACACGGTGCAAAGAGCATTTGATATAGCAATGCTCTCTGCATCTGTAAACAAGGATAAAAAGCTCCGCCTGGCACCGGAACGCAGCTATATCGCATCGTACAGGACTCCCGTGAAGAAAGACCCCTTCGAGATCCCCTTAACCGAAAAGGTGGATCTACTGCTGGAGATAAACCGCAATATGCTGGCCTATGAAGGTATTCGCCAAGCCGTAAGCTACATCATCATGCACAAGGATGAAAAGCTCTTTGCCAGCACTCTGGGCACACGTCTGGATATTACTTACATCTACATCAATCCAATTATCACTGCTACTGCAGTTGCCGATGGGGACAGTCAGTCCCGCACCTTTGACGAGGGCGGCAGAACAGTTGGCTGGGAGTGGATCGAAGAATTGAACCTAGCAGAACAGGCGAAACACGTGGCGCAAGAGGCATTGATAAAAGTAAAAGCAGATACTTTGGGTGCTGAAGAACGCCGCACGCTGATCCTTGATCCGAATCATCTGGGCCTTACCATGCATGAATCCGTGGGACATCCCACCGAGTTGGACCGCGTATTGGGTTGGGAAGCAGATTTTGCGGGAGTATCATTTGCCACTCCGGAAAAGCTAAAGAACTATCGGTATGCCAGCGAGATTGTGAACTTCGTGGGTGACAACACTCTCCCCGAAGGTATGGCTACTATGGGCTTTGACGACGATGGCGTTCCCGGTCAGAAGTGGTACATCATTAAAGACGGTATCCTGAACGAATATGGAACCACACGGGACACAGCCATGGAGATTGGCTTGGATTACTCGCGCGGATGCAACAGAGCTACCTACTATTTTGACCAGCCCATCAACCGTATTCCAAACCTGTATATGTTACCCGGAACCAAGCCCTTGAGCCCGGCGGAATTGATTGCAGATACCGAAGAGGGCGTATATATACAGGGCAGAGGCAGTTTTTCAATCGATCAACACCGGGTGAATTTCCAGTTTGGTGGAGATTTCTTCTGGGAGATCAAGAACGGCAAGCTCTTCCGACCCCTCAAGAAAGTGCTCTACAAATCCTGTAATCCAGAGTTTTGGAATAGCTGCGACGCCATCTGTGACGAGCGTTTCTGGCGTCCCTTCGGTGTGGTCAATTGCGGTAAAGGGCAACCTTCACAAACTGCCCGCATGACCCATGGTTCTGCTCCAGCAAGATTCAGAAATATCCGTGTGGGAGGTTCCCAATGAACAAGAAATTCGTCGAACAATACATCAGAGAACACTGTTCCGCAGATGATTACACCTGCTGGATAAAAGAAAGCGACAGCCATGAAACCCGCTTTGCCCAAAACGGTATTACACAACATCTGGCAGGGCCAAAGGTCTGGATTGATTTCCATGTATCATTTGGCACAAAAAGCGGTAAAAGCTTGGTCAATCAGGGTGATGAAGAAAACCTGGCAAGACTAATCCAAACAGCAGAAGAGAATGCGCACCTGGCTCCAGAAGATCCGGAACATATGCCATCAGTTGGTCCCGCTGAATTGCCGAAAGTGCAGAATTGCTCAGAAGCAACTCTGAAGCTTACCCCCGCTCAGATGGTGGATATCGTGCAAAAGAGCATCGATAAAGCCAAGGCGATGGATGCCACAGTATCAGGGATGTGCGAAAAGCATTATAACTGCAACTATCTCTTCAGCAAGAATGGCTTCTCTGGGGAAGAATCCTCTACTCAATTTGGACATTCCATGACCATCAAAAAAGCTGAGGTGGAAACTAAAGTGAGCTACGAGGCCAAAGACTTTGCTCCTTTCGATCTGGAGAGCGAGTTTGCCCGCTTGGTATCCCAAGCTGAAGCTCTGGCACATCAGCAGTCTTTTAATGCGCAAAAGATCGCCGTGATCCTGCGTCCGCCTGCCCTGCTAGAACTGATGTGGTATATGAACTGGATGATGAACCGCAGACAGAGCGATGAGGGCTTCACGCCTTTTACAGGGATGTTGGGGAAAGAGTGCTTTGGCAAGAAGTTCAGCCTGTATTCTACTCTTTCGAACAACGATATATTGGCACCGGCTTTTGATATGCTGGGTTTACCGTCAAAAGAGACTTGTTGGGTGGAGCGGGGAGTACTGAAGAACATGCCCGTGGATCGCTACTGGGCGCAGAAAACCGGATGTGAAGCACAAATGCCTTTCAATATGTATATCCCCGGTGAAGATACCAGCGAAGCAGAAATGATGCAGATGGTTCCCAGAGGACTCATTCTAAACCGTTTCTGGTATATCCGCCCGGTGGATATGAAGCGAGGTGAACTCACCGGTATGACCCGTGACGGCGTATTGTACTTTGAAAACGGCGAGATAAAACATGCGGTAAACAATCTGCGATTCAACGAGATCCCTCACGAAATGACACAAAGAATACTGGCACTGGGCAGGGCTCAACTGGCATCTGCAAGCGCTGTCGTACCGCCCATCCTGGTGGATGGATTCAACTTCGTGGATAAAACTTCGTTCTAGTGTTATGTCTAGCTTGGTATGTAATCTACGAATTGCCACAGCGACCCAAGGGAGCTTTTGAATCATTCTCCTCTTTCCCTTTGTTCTATGCAGTGTTGAAGCTGATATCAAGCCGTTATCATCCTGTGTTCACTCGATGATAACCCGATAATATCAGGTTCAAGTATCGATAAACCAGAGGAGGAATGAAGCCGTTGAACCGGTCGGTGGATTATCTGCCAAAGTGGAGTTGGCAGCCCAGTTGTAAAACGACATTCGTTCCGTGATGAGTCTCTAGGATTTTGCATAATCCAGACATAGGTAGAAGAGCGATAGCAAAAAAAGGTTTCAAGCCGGGTTTGTGTGACGCATGTTGTATGATCCCGGCTTGGACCTTCGAAATATCTACCCTGTTGCCGTAGCGGGTATAGTGCCTCGAATACTGGATATCAGAAGATTTGGAGCTTGCCATGTTTTGAGTGATGAAAAAAATCCATAGCAGAATATGCAAATTCCAAAAAATGTATTGACAGAAAAATGAATGTTTAAACATAGTCAAAACAGATGTGATTCAACATTCCCAAGTGCCAATTCCTTGTGTTTACGGGAAAGCCCAAGAATGTTCGATCCCCAACAAAAACACAGGAGATACAAAATGGCCGACAAAACCATTATCTGCAGAGACTGCAACAAAGAATTTGTGTTCACCGACGGAGAGCAAGAATTCTACAGAGAAAAGGGCTTACAAAACGAACCTCAACGTTGCCCTGAATGCCGCAAAGCCAAAAAAGCAGAATTCAATCGTAAAAGATTCCAGAATCGCTAAAACTGGCAATAGAAACAACAATCCACCGCCTCTTCGGAGGCGGTTTTTTGGTTCCCGCCAAATTCTGCGACTTTTGGGATACTCAGCTTTTCCTTGCCAAAAACTGCCCTTCAGTTACAAAGGCAACTGCGACAGCTATTGAATGTCCTCATATTCAATGGATATATCCTAGGCCCAGGATTATGTAAACTGCGGCCCAAAACAGACTCAGAGGAGAATTGATGCGCAAGATAGTCCCTTTACTGATACTTATTGTTGCAGTGTTGCAGTTGAATGGAATACTGCCCAAAGAGCTGCAGAAATCCGGCAATCCCACACTCTATACCACTCTTCAACAAAAAGCCGGTACAAACCTGAATAAACTACCTCGAAAGCTGGCTAGATCTTACCGCGAGATACTGCAAAGTAACGACGATATCCTGATGGCGTATCTTCTGGCTTATGAGGCTGATAGCAAGCTTGCAGAAGCTTCCCCGCAGATAGTAATGGAAAACTATCAGGCGATTACCGATCTTCTGCAAAAAGAGGGCATGAACTATTCCGCAGAGTTCTTTCTATCTTACATTGCAAAGCAGAGTGTTTCAGACGAACGCCTCAGCCCCTATCGTAAAGCGATGCTTGAAGATGGACTGCAGGAAGTGCTGGAGATATCCGATCCCCTTCAACGTTACAGGGCAGTGGCGAGCTGGTGTGTGGGAAAAATGCTCTTTATGCAGACCAGCGGGCGCGATCAATCTCCCTTGGACATTACCCGAAAAAGCCTTACCGGACGCTGTGAGGAGATGCAGATTCTCTTTGTAGCCGCCGCTCGCACAGTGGGATTGCCGTCTCGTCCCGCCAGTACTCCCTGGTGGGCACATATGGACAACAATCACGCTTGGGCAGAAGTGTTTTTGGATGCAGAGTGGCATTACACCGGGGATATGGATGCCGCATACTTTCCCGATCAAACATGGTTTAGCGGGATGATCGACAAGACTGTATTAATCCTGGCAGAAGGCAGTCTGGCAGCGGAAGACGATGAGGTTCTGATCCGTGGAAATTACGATACCATCATCAATTCAACCGCCAATTATGCCAAAGATCGCACCCGCCGTGTGGAGATCATTTGCGTGGATGAAGATGCCAAACCGCTTGCGGATGTGCAGGTAGCTGTGATGGTGTATAACTGGGGGGCTCTGCGTCCTATCATTTATTTGAGAAGCGATGCGAATGGCAGGCTGGGATTCAGTACCGGTAGTGGGGATTTTTATCTTTCTGCTTACAAAGATGCCAAACACGCACTCAGTAAAGTAACTGCCTCTGAAGTAAAGAAGATAACGGTGGAACTGGTGCTTATCGAACAGGATGTAAAGGCCATTGATGCGGTAATGAACTATCCCGGCAATGAAATGGTGTGGCGGGAAGCTCCACTGCAATATCAGGAAGAAATAGCTTCCCGCAAAGAGGCTTGGCAAAGCACTATAGACGCTTGGCAAGAGCGGGCGAAAGCGTCTCCTGTTCCGGACAGTCTAGCGCTGATTGCGCGGGGGAACTTGGGCGAATTGGAGAAGTTTTGGCAAGCGAACACGCCTGTTGATGATAGCTTTATCGGCTTTTTGATGGGATACGATCCCAAGTTTATGTGGCAGGCAGATGCGCAGCTTTTGGAGGCAGTCTATCGTTTTTGGCAGGATCAGGATCGTGATGCACCTCCGGAGCTGATAATGCCTTCAGTATTCTACGAGGAATTGCCTCGCCCTCAGATCAAGAAAGCAAAGGCAATCCTGTATCCCGATTCGTTCCGGAAATCAGGAAAGACACCGCAAAAGCGCATGGATAAGGCACTGAAGTGGCAGAAGCGTAAATACAAGATAGACGGTGCAAAAGCACTGTCCGGACAGCCCAGACTGGACGTGCTGGCAGCTCAGAAATACCTCAGCGATACTCAATACAGGATGCTGGCTATCTATATTCTGAGGGCAAACGGAATCCCCGCACAATTCACTCGCTTGCCCGATAACATTCTGGTCTATCGGGATGATGACTGGCAGTATTATGATCTGAAACAAGGTAAATTGGCCAAGCATGAAGTGCAGAAACAGAGTAGTAACTATCTGGATATTATGTTGACCGATGCAGATGGCGTGCCCATCAACAATGCTCGGGAGCACTTTACCCCTACTCGCTTTGTCGAGGGTGCTTTTTACGATATCAACGCCTCTGTGGATGAATTGGGAGCTGGGAGATATCGCCTGGCAATGCCAGAGAGTGAGATGCAACTGAACTTTGGCTACCGGATATCGGATAGTAAGACAGCATTCAAGATGATTCCTATTACTCCTGGCACAGATTCACTACAGATAGTCGCGCAGGAGTATCCCAGAACTTGGGAGAAAGCCAGTCAGGAGATGTTGCAAATGCTTGATGATACGGATTTGACAGGGAAGGATGTGGTGATCTTCGGAAACATCGATCAGGAAAATAGCATGCGCATAGCTCAGAAGCTGTTGGATATGGATAGAGGCTTTGTATTTTACGGCTATACTCAGCAAGGTTCCCATCGTTTGCCAGGATATGTGTTCAATCCGGTCTGGCAGGATATGGTTCATAGCGATCCCGGTTTTGCACATGCGGTAATTACTCTATATAGAACAGCAGAAGGCTGGAGGATGTATGAAGGCATCTGGAGCAAGCTTCCATAAATCGCTTTTGGAAGGGACATTGGAGTACGCTTTGCCCTTTTTCGTGGCTTGGGGCGAAAACATCGTTATATTTTCCAGTATAAGTACATATATTAGGAAGGAACGACTGCAGTGAATAGCAATCTTGGCATCCATCAATTTATGCCTGATAAGGTGTGGAAGTGGAAGATATTGGAACAGAAGGTGGCCAATGTGCTAGCTTTGCACGATTATCAGGAGATTCGGCTGTCTGTCCTGCAGGATTACGAGGTAATCCACCAGGGAATTACCGCACTAATGCAGGAAGATGAAGTCGAACACGCCACCGAAGGCATTGTCAATCTGTCCCGTCCCAATGGAGATATCAGCCTGCTTACTCTACGCCCGGAAGGCACCATCAGCGTGTTGCACCACACAGCGCAGATTATTAAGGACAGAGATGTGCACCGCTTCTACTATATGGGTCCGATGTTTCGCAAAGAAAACAGCGCAGCACCCAGGGAATTTCATCAATTGGGAGTGGAGCTATTAGGCAGCGACAGCGTGATTTCGGAGAATGAAGTGATTTCATTGGGGATTAATATCTGCCAAAACCTGGGATTGAAAGATGTCCGGCTTCACCTCAACAGCTTTGGCTGCCAAGTCTGTCGTCCTGCCTATGTTTCAGATATGAAAGACTATCTGGACAAACACAAGGACGGATTGTGCACACCTTGCTTTACAAAGCTATACACCAATCCCTTTGCGGATCCGGGCTGTGATAACGAGCAGTGCTGGGAAACCATCACGAAAGGTCCGCGGATGCTGGATTACCTTTGCCCAAAGTGCAAAAAAAACTTTAGCCGGGTAAAGATGATCCAAGCCAATCTGGCACACGAATACACGATCAATCCACGCATGTTCAAGAACTTCGCTTATTACAACGAGACCGTGTTTGACTTCGTAATCCGCAACGGGGGCAATGACTTGGTGATCGGCGGTGGCGGGCGTTATGACTTTCTTTCACAGATGATTACCGGCAAGAAGATCCCCGCGGTGGGTTTTTATCTGAATATCGACAGCATTTTTGACACGATGGATCGGCGAGGGCTGTTTACTCCTCTGGACAAGTCTTTCAGCGTTTACATTGCCTCGCAAAGCGAAGACCTGGAGATGATGATGCTGCAGATAGCTCAGGAACTGCACGATAACGATATCAAGACTGTACTCAGCACGGACAAGCACAGCATCGATGAGGATGTGGTTTTAGCTCAAAAAGCCCTCTGTGAACTGCTGATCGTGATCCGGGATGAGAATGTGCGTGAGGGTAAGATCCTGATGCGCAACATCATCAAAGAACATCAGGATTACATCGGGCTCCACGAGATCACGGATGCCATTCTGCTGGCCCGCAAATCTTTAAATAACTCATAACAAGGAGATACAATGAAATCCATCATGACACACAGTGCACCGGCTGCTATCGGCCCTTACTCGCAGGCAGCATTGAGGAACGACACTTTGTTTGTTAGCGGTCAATTGGGGATAGATCCAAATACCGGGAATATGGCAGATGGTTTTGAAGCCCAGGCGAATCTGGTGTTTCAGCACTTGAAAGCCATATTGGAAGCTGCCGGTATGGGAATGTCTCATGTAATGAAAGTAACAGTGTTTATGAAAGATATGAACGATTTTGCCCTGCTAAATGAGATCTATGCACGCAACTTCAGTGCACCATATCCGGCTCGTGAAGCCGTTCAGGTGGCGCGCTTGCCCAAAGACGGCTTAGTAGAAATATCCGTGATCGCGATGAGGTAATACCTTGAGCATCACTACAAAAGGCGGAGACCAGGGTAGCACCTCTTTATACACCGGCGAAAGGGTGTTGAAGAGCGATCTGCGTGTGGATGCCTATGGCAGCTTGGACGAACTGGATGCCTTCATCAGTGAAGCCAAACACCATATAGGAGATGTGGAGATCAAAAAGCTCTTGCTGGACACTCAAAACCGCCTGTACCGTGTGATGGGAGAGCTTGCCACACCGGATGGAAGCTATCTGATGCCCATCTGCAAGGAAGAAGTGGATGCCATCACGGATACTATTCACCTCTATGAGGAGCGGGTAAATCTGCAAGGCTTCGTGGTTCCGGGATCCTGCATTGCCAGTGCGCATTTGGATATTTGTCGCACCGTTGCCCGTCGTGCCGAACGCCGGGTAATCGCTTTGGCACAAGCCTCGGATGTCCCTCCCAATCTGATAAAATATGTGAACCGGCTCTCAGATTTCTTTTTTATCCTGGCCCGCGCAATCGAGGTTCAGGAAGGAGTATTGACATACAAAAGCAAACTTGATACAGGTTGCAATAAAACATAAAGACAAGCAGCTGTGCCCAATAAGCAGATTATTATGTAAGCTGCAGGGCCAGAAAGGCAGATTTTCTGATGCATTAGGAGAATGGAATATGTACAAGATAGTATTGATAAGACACGGTGAGAGCGAATGGAACAAAGCTAATCTCTTTACCGGCTGGACGGACGTTGATCTTTCGGAAAAAGGCATGCTGGAGGCCAAAGAAGCCGGAAGACGCCTCAAAGAAGCCGGCTTTAGCTTCGATGAAGCTCACACCTCGGTATTAAAACGAGCCATCCGTACATTGTGGATGGTCTTAGACGAGATGGACTTGATGTATATCCCCATCCAGCATGATTGGCGGCTTAATGAACGCCATTACGGGGCATTACAGGGTTTGAACAAAGCAGAGACAGCCGCCAAATACGGTGAAGAACAGGTGTTGGCCTGGCGCAGAAGCTACGACACGCCACCTCCCGCGCTGGATAAAAACGATGAGCGCTATCCCGGTGCTGATATTCGCTACAGGCATCTGGAAGAGAAGCATATCCCTCTATGTGAATCTTTGAAAGATACCGTAGCGCGTACCATGCCCTTCTGGAAAGATGTGATTATTCCACGCCTGGCAGCAGGTCGCAAGATGGTGGTAACAGCCCATGGCAACAGCTTGCGCGCTATTGTGAAAAACCTCGATCAGATCTCTGATAGCGAGATCGTGAGCTTGAATATCCCTACCGGGATTCCTCTGGTTTACGAATTCGATAAGGACCTACAAGTCCGCAATCGATATTATCTGGCCGATGAAGAAGAAGTGAAGGCAGCGGCCAATAAGGTGGCAAATCAAGCCAAGAACTAACGTGATCAGCTGGCTGGTGCAGGATGTTCCATACCAAGCGGAGCTGCCAGTTCTGTTCTTTGGTATGGGAGTATATGAATCAGGCAAAAAAGCTTGACTAATATCCATCTACGCAGAACATGGCAAAAAAAACCAGAAGGAGTCTTATCATGGCTGTTAAGATTGATAAAGAAACCTGCATCGGCTGCGGAGCATGCGTGGATGTATGTCCCGTAAGCGCTCTTAGCCTTGTTGACGGTAAAGCTGATTGTGATGAAGGCACTTGCATTGATTGCGGGGCTTGCATTGCTACATGTCCGGTATCGGCCATCAGCGAGTAAGCAAACTACTCAACAGATTCAGGTGGAGTGAGCAGCATAGCAGCTTCTCCACCTTTTAGTAAAAGGAGATTTTTATGAAAAGATACACATTCCTGCTGCTCTTGCTATATCTTTGTTCAGTCTTATTCTCATCGGATGTAAGCGGGATACAGAGCGGAACCTGGACTGCTGCGAACAATCCGTATGTCCTGGTCGGAGACGTCACTGTCCCAGCCGGTTCCACCCTAACTATAGAGCCTGGCGTATTGGTTCAGGCCATGGGTAACTATCAGATCAATGCCGAAGGCAATATCCAAGCTATCGGTACAGAGACAGACAGCATACGCTTTGAGAATGCCCAGACTCCGCCCACGAATCTCTGGAAAGGCATTCGCCTGGAAAATGAAACGGAAGAGAGCAATTTCATGCACATCGTGGTGGAATATGCCGAATATGGCATCAATGCAGTAGATTCTCCCATGGAAGTCTCCTACAGCCGCTTTAGCTACAACCAGCGTGGCCTCCACCTTTATGGCATCGGCAATCTCAATCCTGCAGTTATGGATGTGCACCACAACATCATTGAACATACCATGCAAAACGGTATCTTGGTGCCTCAGAACAGTAATGCCTGGATTCATCACAATGAAGTGCGCTACAACGGCACTGTAACCCAATACTACGGTGCAATCCAACTGGCAAACCAATCTGCCGGTGGACAAAACAATCCCATCATCGAGCACAACTATATCCACGACAATTTTAAACAGGGCATCACTGCATGGGATATTGTAGGAGCTGGAGCGATCAACGCTACCATCCGTTACAACCACATAGAAGGCAACCTCACCGGTATCTATCTGCTGAATGCCAGCGGTGTGGTTCACGACAACCTGATTATAAACAACTTTATCCCCGGAGATACCAATAGCGGTGCCGGCATGATGATCGGTGGTGCCACGTCGATGCCTTATATCGCCGGAAACACCCTTACCGGAAATTTCACCGGATTCTATATCACCGGCAACGCCATGCCCGTCCTGGGTGATCTTGCTTTGAATCATCCTTTTGCTTATGGACAAAATGTCATTCAAGACAACATCGACGAGAGCAACACTCTGCACTCTGTGGTTTGCGCCAGTTACAGCGCCAGCCAAAACGTAATCAAAGCTGAAAACAACGATTGGGGAGTATATACTCCGTTCGAGATCGGCATCGGCATCATGGACAACAACGACAGCGCCAGCCTGCCTACAGTGGATTTCGAACCTTGGTTCCAGCCGCAGACCGGCGTCACTCTCAGCGGTTCATTCTCTTGGGATACAGAAGACTACGACGAAATAAGCCCCACAGAACTCAATCTGCTCCTTGTGGATCCGGTGAGTGGCGAGATTCTGGAAACACATGACCTGGATGCCAATCCCTTCACGATAGAGACTGAAGTAACAGGTAGTTTTTACGTCCTGCTCAACGAACCTACACCTTCCCGCCAGATTTACGCTGCTCCGGGCAGCTTGATCAGTCCCACAGAATTTGATGCTTCCACAGGAGAAGACATCGTTCTGGGCGATATTTACATCGATTCTTGGCAACATTATCTGAAAGAGCAGCGGGGCGAGAGCGAAATCATCAATGGCAGAGAGGTCTTCCCGATCTCCAAAAGCATGCTGTTCCTGGCTCCCCATATTATCGACTACTTCTATGATGAGGGCGACAACCGCTATATCTATCGTCATGAGGAGTTTGACGGCGAGCAGTGGAACACTGTGGATTTCGGCTTTGATCAGATCTACGATCAAATCGCCAATTTCAACCATTCCTACACTTGGCAACAGAATTATGTAGAGAACGGCATAGCAGTTACCTACATCGTAGGTGTTAGCATCGATGACGCTGGAGATCGTACTTTTGTAACAATGGATCAGTCCTGGAATCAGCTTTTGCGCCGCATTACCGGTGCGGATTATGAGCGCATGTATGTGATTACGGATGGCAGTGTAAGCACCATGCTGGAAGTTGAGGAACCCACAGCGGGGCTGCGATATATGTTCTTCCGTATGCCTCCGCAAAATCCATCGGATCTGAGGTTGCGCAGCGAATTAGTTGAAGACACATCCTACAATTTGGAGTTTTGGTGGAATCCTTCCACCATGCCGCTGAACGACATAGATGGTTACAAGCTTTATTGGCAAAGAAGCGGAGAAGAACCTCAACTTTACACCACCATTCCCAGCTTTCATACATCCTGGACGCTATGGGGCGTAACGGGAAACGGCACTTACAACTTTTGGCTGACGGCTACGAACGGCGAAGTTGAAACCGAGCCCAGCAACTTCGTAACCATCACCCTTACTACTGCCAATGAGGATCTGGTCCAAAAGCCTCAGCTTTCGGTGTATCCAAACCCAGTTAGCTTTGGGAACAATGCTGCCTTGCACCTGAACGTAAAAGGCATGGACAAACCCATGCTAAATATCTACAACCTCCGCGGTCAATTGGTCTATGACAGCGCCATCAAGAACGAAAAGAGTACTTGGAACGGCAAAGACAATAGCGGCAGAGCTTTGGGCAGTGGCGTCTATTTCATGCGCCTTGAGGATGCCAACAAACAGCGGATCAACAAAAAGATCATAGTTACAAAGTGACGAGTATGCAACAATCGCAATGGCAACAGAAGGCTGTACAAAGCTTTGACACAGGCTACAACTGCGCCCAGAGCGTATTCGTTGCCTTTGCTCCCGCTTTGGGACTGGATGAAAAGACTGCTCTGAAGATTGCTTCCACATTTGGTGGCGGAATGCATAGAGGAGCCACCTGCGGAGCCCTGACTGGAGCGATGATGGCCCTGGGCCTGGCAGCGGGTTTTAGCGAATACAGCCCCGAAGCCAAGGATGAGATCGGCGGTTTGACCCGCGAACTGGTATTACGCTGGCAGGATCAATTCGGTGAGCTGGACTGCAGGGATATTCTGCAGATTGATCCATGTGATCCAGAGCAAAAAACAAGCTGCCCGCGAAGCCGGAATCCTGGCCGAGCGTTGCCCAAATTGTGTGAACGGAGCGGTTCAAATTCTCTCCGATATCTTGCGGGAGCTTGATGTTTTGTAATTAAGAATATCTTCCATATATGGAGACAAGGTAACCAAATGGCTTGTCCCTACTGGAAAACTATAAGAAAGCCCTTAGGAGGTAATATGTCCGAGATAATATATGTGAAAGGACGCGAAATACTGGATTCCCGGGGAAATCCCACCGTGGAAGCCGATATACATCTGGAGAGCGGTATCAGTGCCCGGGCATCAGTGCCCAGCGGCGCATCCACCGGCGAACGTGAAGCCATCGAACTGCGGGATGGCGACAAATCCCGCTATATGGGCAAAGGCGTATTGAAAGCCGTACAAAACATCGATGAGATCATAGGCACGGAACTCTTGGGCATGGAATCTCAAATGCAGGCCAATCTGGATATGATGATGCTGGAACTCGATGCCACGGATAACAAGGCGAAATTGGGCGCTAATGCCATTTTAGCGGTCTCGATGGCTGCTGCACGCGCTTCCGCCATGGAACTGGACATCCCGCTATATCGCTATTTGGGCGGTGTGAATGCCTTCACTCTGCCAGTTCCGATGAGCAACATCATCAATGGTGGCGAACATGCCGACAATAATGTGGATATTCAGGAATTTATGGTGATGCCTCTGGGTGCCCGCACTTTCCGCGAGGCTCTGCGCATGAACGCTGAAGTATTCCACAACCTGAAGGCCATTCTAAAGGGGCGCGGCCTTGCCACTTCAGTGGGAGACGAAGGCGGTTTTGCCCCCAATCTGGCTTCCAATGAAGAAGCTTTGATCGTGATCGTGGAAGCCATTAGTAAAGCCGGATACAAACCCGGTGAAGACATCTTTATCGCTCTGGATGCCGCCGCTTCATCCTTCGTGCAGAACGACGGCAAATACGCCATCGACGGCAAGATTCTATCCAGCGAAGAGCTGATCTCCTATTACGAAGAGATCGTTGCCAAATACCCTATCTGCTCCATCGAAGACGGTCTGGCAGAAAACGATTGGGATGGCTGGAAGCTCTTGAACAAACGCCTGGGCAACAGGATTCAACTGGTGGGTGACGACCTGTTTGTCACCAATCCCAAACTGATCCGCAAAGGTATAGCCGAACAAGCTGCCAATTCCGTGTTGATCAAACTCAATCAGATCGGTAGCGTCAGCGAGACCATCGATGCCATCAACACCGCTCACAAAGCGGGTTGGACTGCTGTTGTCTCGCACCGTAGCGGCGAGACCGGAGATACCTTCATTGCAGATCTGGTAGTGGCGTTGAACACTGGACAGATCAAGACCGGAAGCATCTCCCGCAGTGAAAGAGTGGAAAAATATAACCAGCTCTTGCGCATTGAGGAAGAACTGGGCGAAGCAGCTCGGTTCCCCGGAAGATCCGTGATCAAACAACTAGCCAAATAACCTTATCTCTTTATATGCCTCTGCCAATGGCGGGGGCTTTTTATCTTATCCGCACTTTCCACTCCCAGAGAATCATCGCGTATCGAAGCAGATATCATTGGGTTATAGTCGGGTGACCACTCGATGATAACAGCTTAATATCTGCTTCACCATACCTTGAACATCT
>JAQWBI010000003.1 GCA_028706475.1 Candidatus Cloacimonadota bacterium | reverse complement strand
ACAAAATGAGTAAGGGCACGATCTCTTGACCGTGCCCACGTTCTCATTTTGGCAGATGCCTAAGAAAACCCATATAATACAAGGCTTTAAGACATCCTATAGTCATTTGATACTATTTCATCAGCATTACTTTTCTGGTGAAGGCTTCAGATGAAGCTTCCATCCGAATCAGGTAGATACCGCTGCTTACGCCTTGACCACGGGAATCCTTACCATTCCACACTTTGCGGTGCTCACCGGCAGGCAGATCCCCATTAAATATCTCGCTTACCTTCTGTCCCTTCAGATTGTACACGCAAAGGCGTACCGGACCATCGTTGGCGAGAGCGAATGCGATGTTGGTTTCTGGATTGAAGGGATTGGGGTAGTTTCCGAGCAGAGAAGTGGTGTTGGGTATCTGCATTGGGTCTTCCGTATCCGATCCGCCCCAAGAGAATTCCACCATTTCGCTTTTCTTGCTATTGCCCTCAATGTACTTAGCGATTACATAGTAACAATAATCTCCGGTATTCAGAAGAGTTTCCTGATATGAGGGCATTTGCACTTCAGCTACCAATTCATAAGCACCGGCACCATAACGGCGATGAACCTCATATGAGTATATTGCGAAGTCTGGCTCCAGAGGTGGATTCCAGCTGAGGGACATCAGTGACTGATTGATCTGATGAGAGATATCGGTTACCGGCTTCAGGTAGTTCAGATAGAAATCTTGCTCCAGAATGGGAGTTTCATCGGTGAGAGTAAGGGTATAGGTATCCATGCTGTAGTAACCTTCTCCGCCAACAGAGAGCTCATGCTCTGCAAGAGGCATATACAAGCGGTAGAAGCCTTCCATGTTTGGAGAAGTACAGAGTCGGTTCTGATTGCTTACAAACACATTAGTGAAGTCCACATTGGGGTCGGAACTGCTTACGATGCCTTCAACCTTACCGGCATAGGCCAGGTAACCGCTGGTACGGACGTCGTCTATAAACCATCCGGGAGCTACTCCACCGTAGTTTGGCGCACCAAAGCTAAAGCGGAATTGAACTGTCTGGTTACCGTAACTTGCCAGGGGAATCCTCACCAGTGTCCAATCTTCCAAAACTCCTTGGTATCCGGGGCCTGCAAGTGCCACTACATTGCTAACGGGGTATCCGTTTTCTGGGCTAAGCACTTGCCATACTGAACCGCCATTGGTCGATATCTTTACGTTACCGCCGGCATTGACCGTACCGGTGTTGTATTTGTGCCAAAACTCCAGCATGAAGTTTGCACCTATGTAAACAGGTTGTGTTGTGAGATTATAACTGGCTCCGGGGCTGAAGTCGGAATCGAGTCTGGTAGCCCAGATCTTCGAACCGCTGTGGGCTCCGGCATACTCCGACACTCCCCATTCCCACCCGTTGTAAGCAGGTGAAGGTTCGAAGTATCCATTATCATATTCGAAGTCTTCGCTCATACCGGTGGTTCCCACACTTACCAGAAGCTGTGATGTATCGACGTTTGCATGATCCGCAAAGTAGCTCACATAGAATGTGATATTGTTACCCTGGGGTGTATCCGGGGATAGTGTGATGGGAAACATCATTTGTACAGTGCTTAGCGCTGGTACTGTTGCGATGCTCTCTCCAGTGCTTTCGAAGGTAACGTAGGGTGATATGCTCATGATACTGGCAGAAAGATTGAAGATATCCAGTTCTGAGATGTTGCTGAAGTTCACCACCATCTCTATTGTCTCGCCGGGTTCAGCCAGACCATTGGCATTGCCCTGAGCGTCGTTCATCATGTAACTGCTTACCATTATGCTTGGTCTGCGAACGGTGAAGCTTACTGGGTAGTTCCATTCGGATTCATCGTTAGTGATGTGCAACATCAGCTCAATCATGCTTCCGTCTGGGCAGTCCTCATCGATATACACAGTGATTGGGGTTTTATTTATGGCGCTGTTATCTCCGGGGATATCCGGATACAGACTCTCCCCTTGAACCAATTGTGCGAATGGGTGATTGATGCTGGCAGATACTGCGGCATCCGTTGCTGTGTTTAGCCCTTGATTGATCAGGCGAATTCCCAGTTCCACGGTCTCGGTTGGTTCGGCGATGTTATTGCCGTTGGGATCGGTTACTATGAGGTCGTGTACAATCAGGTGCGGTGTTTCATGCAAGACCGGAACTGTAGTGATGATAAGAGCGGATTGGTTCGAGAGCTGAGCTGCTCCGGGGGCATACTGATTGTTGTAGGTATATTCCAATCCCACGGTATTGCTGTGGTCTTTGATTCCGATGGTGGCATAATTACCATGCCTGGGAGAGTATCCACCCCCGCCAACGTCCATATTATTGAAATCCAGATATTGGATCTTGATCTTACCATCGCCAAGACTGGTCGGATGGTAGTTGGGATCATAGAAGATTACCTGGAATGTTTCCAGGGAACTGCGGTTGTATCCGTTGCGCATCTTGCTATACTCTATGATAAAATGATGGTTTTGGGCATCGTAGTATTTATATATACCGCTATCGCCCAACAGGATCAAGTCGTCCCAAAACGCTGCGATCATCGGTGATGGCCCAAGCCCGCCCGGCAGACGGCAGTTGCGGAATTCGGAGTTCTCAGTAACTCCCATTGCAATAAATCCGTTGGTGCTCACTGTAATCTGATTATAAGGCACACCATAAAATGGGAAAGTAAAGGGCAAATCAACTACTTCAAGAGTAGTGCTGCCGGTTTGGTCGCCTTCATCATCGCTGGTACCGCTGTCGCTAAGGGTGTTCAACCTGATCCCTCCTCCACTGAGAGTGGGGTCGATCTCGATCCATTCGTAAGTGGGGCAATCCATGAACTGGATATCGCTCATATCGTATATGAAGTAACCATAGCTATCGGGTCCCATCGGTGTGCTTTGGCTTACGTTTCCGATCGAAATGTTAAAAAAGGCATCCTGCATGAATCCGCTTTCATTGCTGAGGCGTACCCTAAAGGGAATTTGCATGCCGGGCACGAGAAGAGAGCGGGCAAATAGCCCGAAACTATCCAGAGTCCAAGTAAGTTCACCTGCATTGATGGTACCCACATAAGCACTATTATCTTCTACCAACACCAGGTCATTCAAGGAAAACAGCTGTGCGTTAACATTTTCAACGGAGGCAGTAGAGGAGTTTTTTATTCCCAGGTTCAGGGTTCCGGTTTCTGCTGGATCGAGTATTGAATTACTCCCAGCCTGTACGGTAATGCTTTCCACCGCCAATACGGCGTTGTGAGAGCTAATGTGAACAGGGAATTGATGCTGAGTACCAGCTCCATCGGTGAGAGTAAGCACCAGTCTGATGTCGTGATAACCGGGCAGATTGTGAGCGATATCAAAGAGCACAAATTCCTGTGCTAAAGCGGTTCCTCCGCTTGGGATATTCGGGAAGCTGATCTCTTCGCTCAGTAGTTCAATATAGGTATCTTCGGAGCTAACTGTACCACTGAGGGATACCAGTTCCACATCCGCAGTATTTTTGGCGGATAGCATCACAGCGATGCGTTCTCCGGCTTCCGCAGAGGCATTATCATTGCCCGCAGAACCGCTACTACCATCGTCAACGATCAATAAATCATGATAAACTAAGCCGCCGACATCTGGTTCCACATAGATCTGTGCTGGTTTTTTATCGTTCTTGGCTGCAGTTACAAGGATGCTCGTAGAGATTCCACCAGAGATATGAAGAGTGATGTTTCCAAATTCATCGGTGTATCCGCGATCCAGAATAGTGTTCTGATCTTCGCTGAATGCAGTAACGCTAGCATTTGCAATAGGATTGCCATTGGCATCCGTTATGCTTACATCCAGCAGATTTGTGCCTAGAGTAAGAGTAGCGGGGGCATTGATCTGCAAGCTTTCGGGAATGCCAACAAATACTTCCATGGTTGGATCGCCCATCAGATTGCACCAGTGTGCGAAGTAATTTGCCTCATTACTGTGTGAAGCTCCATACACCTCTCGGATGAACAGCCTGCCATTCAACAGAGCTTCACCCATGCTGCGCATATTGTTGGCAAAAATAGCGTTAAAGATACCGGCATTCAGAGTGTTATTAAACATGGTATGCGTTCCGCTGGTTGCCATACCTATAGCGGTAACTGCTCCGGAGGTATTTTGCGCAGTGCCCAACCGGATGAAGGTCTCTGTAGTGCCATCTCCATAGGAGCTGCCAAAGTTTCCGGTACTGCAGGTCAGAATTACCGCATGCGGAAGCATAGAACCGTTGTTCAGCGAAGAGCCGGGGCTCCAACCACTCATACCTATGTAACCACGATAGCCGAAGAAGTTTACGCCATCGTTGATACCGCTGTTTATAGCTGAAGAGTAGCTTCCGCTGTAGCTTTCGAAGAAGCTGTAATCGGGATTTACCATCTCAGCAAGTTCTTTAACATATTTGCAGTTATAAATGCATGAGACACCGGAGGAACTGGGGTCTCCGACCAAGAGTATTCTATTCAGCCAAGCCGCTGATGTGGGATCGTTTACAATGTCTTTTTCGTATTTATATACTTTGCTTAAAACAGTGGACAGTTGATCTGCGGTTTGCACGGAAATGCGGCCTATGAAGGCGTCTCCCAGATAATCGTTTCCAGCCAGGAAGGTATAAGGATAATCCCCTTCTCCGCCATAATTGGAGAAGTTTTCATAATGTGTGGGTATCTGCGGAGTATCACCTATTATCACTATGTAATCCGGTCGAGTGGCAGGATCGTTGTATTGAATTTGAATAAAGTTCTTGATAGCAGAAGAGGTCGAGCCTGTATCTTGAGTGCTCACCAGGTTCACTTCGTGCCCTTTTTGCCGCTTCCAGTTTGCAAACATATTGACCTGGGTCATATAGAATGTATTCACACCACTGGGGTAGATCATCAGGATTCTGCCATATTCATCCCCGCTGTGCAGGTTCCGGTAATCTGCAAAGTTCAATAAATTGGCTTCATAAATATCGCGGAAGGCTGGCGAATAATCTGCATAGGCAGGAATCTCCAGAGCGCCCTTTTCGTTTGTGAAGGATATCTTGATATCGATCTCTTCATGTACTGTCAGTTCCCCGCTCTGCGCATTCCATTGCAGGGGATTTACGCTGAATTGGAGCACGCGAAAATCTCTGAGAATAGCAATCTGATTGGTTTGTACCAGATCCTTGGGGGCAGATTCATTGTATTTGCTGCGATCGTACAGAAAGTTCGCTTTGTTTTCCTCGGAGTCAAAAACTGGCATCGGGTGGATGTCGCCAATGGTCTTGCTGCGTCCGCTGGTTACCTGTAGTTGGTAGGAACCGGTGGGGGGCAAGATGATGCTTCCGCTGAAAACTGGAAGATTCGGTCCCCCAGTATCTGCAGATTCTGAGGATTCAGCCATACTGAGAACATGAAAGTCTTCATTCTGAATGCTTTCTGTACTAATCTTCAATTCAGGAGTCCGGAACTTCAGTTCCAAATCTCTGGTATGAGAAGATGCAAGCGTTAACGGACCCGCCAGAAGGGTCAGCACTGTAAAACAGTTTAATAGTAATAGTAGAATCAGCTTTTTTCTCATTTTTTCTTATGCTCCATATACGTAAAAGGAACCTGAAACATATCGTCAGGTTCCTTTAGAATTTATTGAACTAGTTAAAACTGGTACGCATCAGTTCATTTTATAGAAATAGATACCGTTGTCGCGGGTACCAACGATCAAAGTGTCGTCAATCATATTGACGGTGTTCACATATCCGCCTTCGGTAATCTGTTTGACCAGCCGTGGACGGGCAGGATCGCTGATGTTGAAAACATAGCAACCACCACCACCGGAACTGATCGCTATGGTATTATTGGAATAGGCTATATCCGAAGCGTATCCGGTGGTAAGGTATTCGGCTACATGAACCGGATTGGTCTTATCGCTCAGGTTCACAACCTGCAAACCTCCCTGCCGAGCGGCGATATAAGCATAATTGTTGTGAATAACCACTTGTTCCGCTTCGCCTTTTACGGCCAGTTCACTAATTACTGTACCGCTGGGTTTATCGATTACCAACAAGCCTCTCTGTTGAGCGGCTGCATACAGGTAGCTGGCGTCTATATCCAAACCGGATACTATAGCCGGAACTTCAATACCCCCGTTTGTGTAATTAGGATACACATTAGCCTCATAAGCTCCGTTGTAAGCGAGCAGTGAGATTCGGTTTGACAGGCAATAAGCAATGTCGAATACATGGTTATCTGTGGGAGTGTCCAAGTCATAAATGGCAATGTCGTGGATGTCCTGAGTGTTCCCGATAATGGAATGAAGCCATATCAGACTATCTGGATTTGCGCTATCAAGAATATATATAGTGTCCGTTTTTTGGATTTCATTGATCAAAAGGCGATCATGGGCTGGAGAAACTGATATCCTGCGGGTACGGTACAGGATCTCATCAGAACCATCAGCAGCTTCTATCTTGGTGTACCATTCAAGATGATGATTATCGAGATTAATGGTAGCAACACCGCCCTGATCCAATGCCACAAAAGCGTGTGTATCCCCAATCTCTATCTCACAGGGATTACCGACCACCGGTACCTGCGCCAGGAGTTCATAATTTTTTCCCCCGTCAAAGGCTGTATTGCGTTCTGCACAAGCGGTTAATGCCAGCATAACTACCAGCGACATATATATTAAAACCTTTCTCGACATCAAGATCCTCCATCATATCGATCGCATAATTTTCTTCTAGCAGCTTTGTATGCAAGAAGCATTCCCAAAGCTTTCCTTTTACAAAAAAAGAAAGACTCTGCCTTATGATAATCAGCAGAGCCATGTGTTTATGATATAATTCTCAGCTATTTAGTCCGTGATGCAAAATGACAGGAGTCTCCCCATTCATCGAAACCGATGCTTTCTCCAATGGATTCGATTCGGCGGCTAAGGCAACCTATACACTGATCGGCATTCTCATCCAGGCAGGGTTTACCTTCATACAACTGGTATCCTTCCCGATACTTGGTGTCCGTGATGTTTGGCATCAGCACATTCGCTCCGGCCAATAGCCCCAGTTCTCTTCCTTCGGGATGTAGCGCCTGCAGAGCGGTTGTGGCGGCAATATTTATATCCTTCAATGCAATGCGGCAGCATGCAATCAGTTTTAGGCCCATCTTTAGGGCATTATCGGCATCAAAACCCTCTATCAGGTGCTTCAAAGGAGTTCCATGATGCGGGATATAAGGACCCATGCCCAACATATCTATATCAATATCATAAAAGAACAGGATGTCATTTGCGATGGATTCCACTGTTTGTCCGGGAAGACCCACCATGATGCCCGTTCCCACTTGGTATCCGGTTTTCCGCAATAGACCAAGGCATTGCTTTCGATAATCAAAGCTGTGATCGGCGGGATGCAGTTTTCTATACAAATCCCGATCAGAAGTTTCAATCCTCAGCAGATATCGATGTGCTCCTGCATCAAACCAGCGCTTATATACGTCTTCGCTCTGTTCGCCCAGGGAAAGGGTGATTCCCAGTTTTCCCCCGGAAAGCTGTTTTATTCCAAGTATCAGCTCTTCGATGAAGTCTGTCCAGGCTTTGTCCGAGCGTTCCCCGGCTTGAATTACCAAGCTGCCGTAATGCTGTTCAAAACACCATTTTGCCTCAGCGAGAGCTTCATCCATGCTGATTGTATAGCGTTCAAAATCTGGATTGCTGCTGCGAATGCCGCAATAGTAGCAATTCTTTGTGCAGATGTTACTTAACTCTATGATTCCGCGGAAATAGACCTTGGTTCCCACATACTGTTTTTTTACAGCATAAGCCTGTTTGTACAGGGCTTGCAGCTCATCCTCATTTGTGAGGCTGAGCATTCTAATCAGTTCATTTTTATCTGGACACATCTATTATCACCTCTTTTGATATAATACCTGTTAGTGCAGTATCGGCAAACTATATTCCCGGAATTGCCCTTTCTTAGCTGGTGAACCTGATCAACAACCCCCTCCCTCTCTACCAACGCTGTGGGTCAAGCTATGCCGAAGCAGATATAAAGCTGTTATTATCTAGTGCCCACTCGATGATAACCCGATGATATCTGCTTTATATCTGCTTTACATAAAGAGCTAGTACATGATGTCAAAGAATGATTAATAGTACTTGATGCTAAATTGTTCTTGACAACAATTCCTCGATTTCGATTGGTGCAAACATGGCTTAGCCGCACGGATCAGCTTGCGTAAATATTGAAAATCGCCATTCTCAGAGGGAATTCTTATTCTGGTTCAAGTTAGGCAAATCAGAATGACTGCACAGGAGTAACGATGTCAGACAGTATCTATTCTCAACCATTTTATGCCCGAATACCATCCATGTTGGTAGCAAAAGACAAGCTTGTGGGTCTTAATCCTGAAGATGAGGTGATGTCTCGCTTGGAAAATCGTCTCGAAGTGGAGGGAATCAAGCTGGAAAACATGCGTAAATTTGGATCTGATATACCCGTATCGGAAGAGGATAAGGCACAAGGCAAGCGGGGTTACGAGTATTGGGTTCAGGTACCCGGGTATGCCTACGATTTTCCCGGATTGCTGGTAGAGTCCTTTAACGGTGGCAATTATGTGGCACTAAAGATCGAGAATCCCTTTGAAGACCCTTTCACGCGCATTCCCGGAGCATGGGAAAGATTGATAAAGCACATCGAGGAACAGTGTATTACCACAGATTGGCAGCATTAAGCTGGGGATTGCCTGGAAGAAGTATCTGTCTCGGATTCTTCTGTAAGCATGACAATATACATCAGAGTGAAGGATTGATATAGTGTGAGCCGGTAAGGATGGCAGTGATCACTAACTGTTATAATACTGCAATCCTTCAAGTATTATATACAGTATCGATAATTTGTATTGACAGATTTCCTAGCTATAAAAATAGTGATAGTAAATGAAGCCGCCAGCTTCTGCCTTGCTGCCTGAATGTGCGTGCAGGGCTATACATAGACAACAAATACGTGTAGATAATTACTATTGAAGCAGGCGGAGTTTCCTCAAGGAGATTTCGCCTGCTTCATTTCCGGTAAGAAGGAGGTTCTTATAATCCGGATTAAGCGTTTCAAGGCTAAGACCAAGGAAGTGGTACCGAAAGAGAGAATTAATCAGCAGATTACAGCAGAAAAAGTTCGCCTGATTGGCTCTGATGGTAAGCAAATCGGTGTAGTGTCCATTCGGGAAGCTTTACGCAGAGCGGAAGAAGTTGAGCTGGACTTGGTGGAGATTTCCCCCAATGTCGATCCTCCCGTATGTCGTATCCTTGATTTTAGTAAATATTATTTCCAGAAAGAAAGGAAAGCCAGGGAAGCTAAGAAAAAACAGCATGAAGTAGAGATGAAAGAGATCAAATTCGGTCCCAACACCGAAGAACATGATTATAACTTCAAGAAAAACAACGCGATCAAGTTTTTAAGACAACACAATAAGGTGAAATTCACGGTTCGGTTCCGCGGGCGTCAGATGGCGCACAAGGATCTGGGCTATCGGGTGTTGGAAAAGCTTAAGGAAGATCTTGCCCACATTGTTGACGTGGATCAGGAAGCGGTAGCCGACCGCAATCTTCTTTCGATCGTGGTTTCCCCCAAAAAGGATATTGACCGCATCCTCGCTGAAGCTGATAAAACCCAAGAGGTTCCGGCAGCAACTCCGGCTCCTCAAACAAAGGCTTCCCAGGACGACGAGTAAATAGATATTACCGGCGGGCTATTATCAGCCGGCTCTTACAGAGATTAATTTAAGGAGATACAAATGCCAAAGATCAAAACCAATCGATCTGCCGCTAAGCGCTTCAAGCTAACCGGCACCGGAAAAATCGTGCGTCACCACGCCAAGGCAGCACACATCAAAACCAAGAAAACGCGTAAGTTGAAACGTAACCTTAGCACCAGCGCCATCGTGGTAAAATGCGACGAGAAAAGAATCTACAGAATGCTGGGAATGTAAAGGAGAATAAAGATGCCTAGAGTTACAAATAATGTAGCAGCCCATCGCAGAAGAAAAAAATATATGCTTGCCGCCAGAGGTTATTTTGGCCGCAGGAGTAAGACTTACCGCGTTGCACGCCAGACCGTAGAGCGTGCCATGGCTTTCTCTTTCGCTCATAGAAAGTTGAAAAAACGCCAATACCGCAGCCTATGGATTACCCGCATCAATGCCGCATGCAGATTGAACGACATGAGCTACAGCCGATTTATAAACGGATTGCACAAATCCAATATAGAGATAAACCGCAAAACCTTGGCACACCTTGCCTGGCACGATGCCGGCGCTTTTGCCCATCTCGTTGAGATTGCCAAAAACGCTTAATTGATATGATATACTAAGGGATGCTCCCGAAAGCATCACAATCTATACAGGGAAAGCGGTTTTGGTATTAAAACCGCTTTCTTGCTAATTGACATGATACAAAGGATTGTATAGTGCAAGAAAAGCTGGAACTCATCATCAAACAGGCGGAGCAGGAGATTGCCCAATGCTCCAATACCAATGATATATTGAATAGTAAAGCAAAATACCTGGGCAAAAAAAGTGAATTGAACGGTCTTTATGCCAAAATGAAGGAGTTGAGTCCGGAGCAGCGTCCTGCTTTCGGTAATCAGCTAAACTCCGTTCGAACCAAGATAGAAAGCTTGTTGAACGCTCAAAGCACAGCCATTAAAGAAGCTGCTTGGAAACAGGACCGCAAGACCTTTGATCCCAGTATGCCCGGATTGAATCTGGGACGTGGGGGTTATCATCCCCTCACAATAGTACGCAGAGAGATCGACGAGGTATTTCTCAGCATGGGCTTCGAGATCGCTGAAGCAAATGACATCGAAGATGAATTCCACAATTTCGATGCGCTGAATACTCCGCAGGATCATCCTTCCCGCAATCTGGCTGATACCTTTTATGTAGAGGGTAGAAAGCTCTTGAGAACTCAAACCTCTACAGTGCAGATCAGAGTAATGGAAAGCTATAAACCACCTATCCGTATCATTTCTCCGGGGCGATGTTATAGAAACGATAAACCCGATCCCTCACATTCCCCCGTCTTCCATCAAGTGGAAGCATTGGTAGTAGATAAAGGTGTAAGCATGAGTGATTTGCAGGATACCTTGCAGAACTTTGCGAGCATCATGTTCGGTTCTAGCGTGAAAAGCAGGATCAGACCACATTTCTTCCCCTTCACAGAACCAAGTGCGGAGATGGATATCTCCTGTGTTGTCTGTGCCGGTAAGGGCTGCCGCGTGTGTAAACAGAGCGGATGGTTGGAGATGGGCGGCGCTGGCATGGTGGATCCGGCTGTCTTCGATATCCTGGGCATAGACAGTGAGCTTTACACCGGATTTGCCTTTGGTTTGGGTATCGAGCGCATCGCCATGCTGAAATACAATATTCCGGATATGCGAATACTATTTGAGAATGATCTGCGGATGTTGCGTCAGTTCAAAGGAGAGCTGTAATGAGAATCGCATTATCGTGGTTAAAGCGTTATCTGCCCCTGCAAGATTACGCTGCTGAACTGGCTGACCTCTTGACTTTCGCAGGTATCGAAGTGGAGGCCATCGAAGAGTTGAAAGCTTTGGGCAACACTGTAATCGCTGCCAAAGTCATCTCGGCTGAACCGGTACCGAAGACCGATCATCTGAAGTTTTGTGTAGTGGACATCGGTGATACAACGTATGCCGAAAAGGACGATAATAACTGCATTCAAGTAATATGCGGTGCGCCAAATTGTGAATCCGGAATGATGGCGGTTTTGGCATTGCCCGGCACGGAACTAAAAGACTTTAGTATATCAAAAGCCAAGATCCGGGGGATACACTCCCATGGAATGCTATGCTCGGAACGTGAACTGGGTTTATCGGATAGTCATGCCGGAATAATCCGTTTACCGGACGACATCGCTATCGGAGAACTGGCGGATGTTATCTTCGAATTACCGGATACGATTTATGAACTGGAGATTACTCCCAATCGCAGTGATCTTCTGGGTTACAAAGGTATAGCCCGCGATCTCTCGGCCCGGCTTGGCGTGGCAGTGAAGGAGCCTGAGATCAAGCTTCCGCAATTGAAGCAGTCGGCACTAAAGCTTGGGTTGCACAATGAAGAACCCCAGCTTTGTCCACGTTATACTGCCAGAGTGATTGAAGGTGTGAACGTAAAGGAATCGCCGCTATGGATGAAGATCGCATTGATAAAGAGCGGTTTACGGCCAATCAATAATCTGGTGGATATTACGAACTATGTGATGATGGAGACCGGTCATCCCCTGCATGCTTTCGATTACGATGTTTTGGCATCTCGCAAAGAAGACCAGGGTTATCCGGATATTGTTGTGCGCAGAGCCAGCGAAGCTGAAGGCTTTGTAGCTTTGGATTCCAAAAGCTACAGACTGAATACCGAAGACTTGGTGATTGCAGATGGTAAGAGACCTTCTGCTTTGGCAGGTGTGATGGGTTCAAAGCTATCCGGGATCAACGCAAACACCTCAAACATCGTGTTGGAGAGTGCCGCTTTCCATCCCGGGAACATCCGCAAAACTTCATATAATCACAAAATCAGCTCCGATTCTTCCTACCGTTTTGAACGCCACCTATCTGCTCGCTATGCCAAAGAGATCAGCGATAGAGCTACTCAGCTTCTGGTGGAACTTGGCTGTGCCAGCGCTATGGGTGAATTGATTGATAGCTATCCTCTCGTGGAAGAAGAGATCATCCTGGGAGTTCGTCCTTCCCGCTTTGAGCATCTGGTAGGCTTTAGCATAGATCCCTCTCAGATAAAAGAGATAATGCAGAAACTGGGTTTTGTGTATCTGAAAGACGCAGCTTACATAAAGGGACCGGTGGCAGATCTGCAGAATCTGGCGGATCCGAAAAGCGAAAAAGACAATGCTCAATACTATCGTGTACCCGGTTACCGAAAGGATGTAAGCCGGGAAGCAGATATCCTGGAAGAGCTTGCAAGGCTTATCGGTTACGATAAAGTTCCTGTTAAAACTCCGCCCAAGCAAGTGATGGACCGTCATGCATACCGGATTCAGAAAAAAGCCGCAGAATGGATGGTGGCTTGGGGAGCTTATGAGACATTAAACTACAGTTTCACTGATCCTCTACAGATGCAAAACTTGGGGATGACCGATAGTGAACTGCCCTATATAGGCCTGATCAATCCGCAAAGTAGCAATCAATCCGTGATGCGGGTATCACTGGTACCACAACTCTTGACTAATCTTGCTTATAACTTGAACCATGCTGAACGTAATGTGAGACTCTTTGAACTGGGTAAAGTGTATCTCAAGACAGCGGACGGGCATGTGGAACCCAGACATCTGGGAGCAATCTGCACAGGTAATGTACAAGATGAACATTATAGCGCAAAAAGCAGTCAATTGGGTTACGCTTGGGCGAAAGGCTGCTTTGAAGGCCTCTTGAATAGCATCGGTCTCGATTGGAAAAGTAAAAGTATCAAGCTGCCATATCTGGTTGAGGATGAGTCGTTTGCCTATTACTTCTCCGATCGTTTACTGGGTTACTTCGGCAGAATCACAGCCCCGGTCTTGGAAGCTTGGGGGATAGATGCAACCGTATTGAAACAAGAAGTATGGATAATGAACTGGGAGATGGAGGAATTGATATCTGCCTCCAGAACGCAAAGCATTAGCTATCGTGATATTCCCCGTCATCCGGCTGTCATAAGAGATCTCTCTTTCTTGCTGGCCGATGCATTTAGTTATTGCGAGATCAGGGAACATATCATGGCTTTGGATAAAGGGCTTGTATTGGATGTGCAAGTCTTCGATGAGTACCGTTCAAAGCAAATCCCGGAAGGTTTTAGAAGCCTAAGCTTGCATATAGTACTACAAGACCAAGAAAAAACATTGACAGATGAACGCGTTGATCATGTCATGACATTAATTCAAAATACACTGACAGATAAATATGATTTAAGAATGAGGTAAGGATGGAAAGCCCTATTGTAAACCTGCAGGAGAGATTGCAGAAACTGATCGATCAATACAGCGCAGATAAAAAGACTATGGAAGAGCTAAAAAAGCAGTATGCACAATTAAGAGAAGAAAATGTGCAACTGATGTCTCAGATCGAAGACTATGCCAAACAACTGGGAGAGTCCGAGAGCAGTCTGAAGAGCCTGCAAATAGAGCATAAAGAACTGGAAAACAAACACAAAGAAATGCAAAATATGCTCTTTGGCATAGAGAGCTTTGCTGATGATGCCATAAAGAAAATCGACAACATATTTCCCAAGCTTCAGGAAAGTGAGTAAAACATGCAATCAGTAGAGGTGGAGATCTTTGGGCGTCGTTTTCGCCTGAGAAGTGACAATCCCACCCGCACAGAGAGGATTGCGGCAGAATTGTCGCAACAAATAACAGAACTATATGAAACATACGAACATCTGGATTTTGCCCGGTTACTGCTCCTTGCGTGTTTTCAACGGGAAGAAAACCTACAGAAGGCCCTGGAAGAGAACGATACCCTGAAGAGTGAACTGAACCGAGTGAACCAAATGATCGAGAAAATGATGACATTATAACATATGCCTGCGGTATGCGTGATATGGATTGCATAAAAGCCATTCACTATGAAGGGAATCGAGCCATGGGTAGCATGCGTGCCGACTTGTTTCGGATACATAAAGCCCACAAGGTAGATACCCACCTGCAAAACGGCTTTGTAAAAAGTCAAACATACACGGTACTCGCGGGCCATTAATTCCGCCCTTCCCTTTCTTGGGGAGGCGTAAATAGATCGAAGGAAATATTATTATGCCAAATGCATACATCATGTTGGCAATAGGCCTTGTTTTGGGCTTTGCCATTGCCTTGGTGATATACCTTGCAAAGCGAAACTCTGCTTTCAAACTGATATCACAGAGCAACCAGATAGCAGAAAACATCCGAAGAACCGCACAAACGGAAGCGGAGAACGAAAAGAAGGCTGCTCTGCTGGAAGCCCGAGAAGATTGGTTCAAGCAAAAACGCATTCTTGACGAAGAAGTGAAAGAACGCCAGCGCGAACTGCGCTTGCAGGAAAAGAAGTACAATGAGCGCCTCAGTAGTTTGGATAAACGGCTAGACTCTCTGGATAAAAAGGAAAACAGCCTCAGCGAACAAGAACGAAAGCTAAAGAGCAAAGAAGAAGAAATTCAACAGCGTAAAACAGAATATGAAGCAGTGTTGAACGAACAGAAGCAGAAGTTGGCCGAAGTGGCAGGTCTCTCCCGCGAAGAAGCCTTGGAACGCCTGCGTCAGGAATTGATTACCACTGCCAGACAGGTTGCTGCAAACGATGCCAAATTGAGCATTGAACAGATCAAGCTGGACGCTTCCAAAAAGTCTGCCGAGATCCTTTCTACTGCTATACAACGGATGGCAGTGGATCACGTTTCAGAGACCACTGTTTCGGTAGTTTCTTTGCCTTCGGACGAGATGAAAGGACGTATTATTGGGCGTGAAGGCCGCAATATCCGTACTTTCGAGAAGGCTTCCGGAGTAGATCTGATCATCGATGACACTCCTGAAGCGGTAGTACTGTCTTGCTTTGATCCCGTACGGCGAGAAATTGCTCGTTTATCCTTGGAAAAGCTCATATCAGACGGCCGCATTCATCCCGGTAGAATCGAAGAAGTGATCTCAAAGACAACCAAAGAAATGGACGAAACCCTAGTTAAGATAGGTGAAAAAGCGGTATTGGAAACCAATATTCACAACATCTCACCAAACCTGATTAAGGTGCTTGGTCGGCTCAATTACCGTACCTCATATGGTCAAAACGTACTGCAACATTCCATCGAAGCTGCATGGATTTGCGGGATACTGGCCGCAGAACTGGGATTGGATCAGGAGATAGCCCGCAGAGCCGGATTGTTGCATGACATTGGGAAAGCGGTTGACCACGAATTTGACGGCACTCATGCTATTATTGGAGCAAATCTGGCCCGTAAGAACGGGGAAGGAAAGCTAATTGTAAACGCCATAGAAGCGCATCACGAAGAGGTGGAAGCCATATCGGTGTTTGCTGCCTTGGTCCAAGCTTCCGATGCCATATCCGGAGCTCGTCCCGGAGCGCGTAGAGAAATGCTGGAAACCTATATGCAACGTCTGGCCAAGCTGGAAGAGATAGCAAACTCGGTGGAGGGTGTAAACAAATCTTACGCCATTCAAGCCGGTCGAGAACTGCGCATTATCGTGGAGCCTACGATGGTAGAAGAGAATCAGACTCCGCTGTTAGCTACAGAAATCGCAGCATCCATCGAGAAACAAGTGCAGTATCCAGGGCAGATAAAAGTGACAGTGATCCGCGAGACGCGGCAGATAGCCATGGCAAAATAGATGCGAGTACTCTTCTTTGGCGATGTCTTTGGCAAACCCGGCAGAAGTATTTTATGTGCTCATCTGAAGAGCATGATCAGTGAATACCGAGTCGATTTTGTGATCGCCAATGGGGAGAATCTTGCCGATGGCAAAGGCCTAACCGAAAAGACCTTAAAGCCGCTGTTCGCAGCGGGTGTGGATGCTGTTACCAGCGGCAATCACCTTTGGGATCGCGAAGAGTCCCTGGATTATATAGTTCGCGAACCCAGAATTCTAAAACCCATGAACTACCCCAGTGCGGCTCCGGGAAATTGCAATTTCCTTTTGCAGAAGGATGACTTGTGCTTGGAGATTATCTGCCTTACCGGACAGATATTTATGCCTCCCTGCAACTCTCCTTTTGAAGCTTTTGATAGCTTTTGGAGTGGGCGGAATACGGGGACGCCTTTGTTTGTAGATATCCATGCAGAATCCACTTCAGAGAAGCGCGCAATGGGATGGTATCTGGATGGAAAAGCTGCAGTGGTGGTGGGTACTCATACCCATATTCAGACTGCAGATGAGGAGATATTGCACGGCGGAACGGCTTATATTACAGATGTTGGCATGACGGGCGCTCACAACAGCGTGATCGGAGTCCGCAAAGAAATTATACTGGAAAAGCTGAGTACTTCAGTACCGCATCGCTTTGAATCTGCTGATGGAGGTCTAATGGTGAATGCGGTTATAATAGATCTGGATGATGTTGGGAAGCGAGCAACCCACATCTCGAGACTACGTTATCCGGTGGAGGTATAGTGCCAAAAGTATTATCCGGAAAAGCAATAGCATTGGCAATCAACAAGGTTTCCAAAAGCTTGGTGGCAGAGTATGATTTGAAGCCCAAGATGCTTTTGATTCAAGTGGGAGATGATCCCGCCAGCTCTTACTATGTACAAAGTATAGTGAATACAGCTGCAAAACTTGGTTGCGAGGCAGAATTGCTTGCTTTAGTAATAGATTGTGGGCAGGAAAAGCTACTGAAAATTATTGCTGAGGCAAACGATAATCCTGATATTCACGGGATCATGATCCAGAAACCCTTGCCCAAAGACATTGATGACAGCATAATAAACATCAGTGTGAGCCCAGATAAGGATTTGGACGCTCTGCATCCGGTGAATTTGGGTAAGATACTGATGGAGAATGAGGTGTTTTTGCCCTGTACACCTGCTGCGGTTTATTATACCATGAGATATTATGGGATAGACCCCAAGGGGAAACACACTGTGATTCTGGGGCGTTCAAACGTGGTTGGTAAGCCATTGGCAAACATCTTGCTGTGGAAGAGACCTTTTGCAAACGCCACCGTAACAATATGCCACAGCCAAACCCGGAATCTGGAGCAAATATGCAGATCGGCAGACATTCTGATTTCCGCCATTGGCAAAGCGCATTTTGTGAAAGCTGATATGATTCGTGAAGGCTCAGTATTGATCGATGTGGGGATCAATGAGATTATTAGTCCTGATGGCAGCAGCTCTTTTGTGGGAGACGTGGATTATGATGCCTGTGCCAAAAAGGCTGGTTCTATTACTCCCGTACCCGGAGGAATTGGCCGTATAACCACTTCTGTTTTGTACTTAAACTTGGTAAAAGCAAACCTGATGGCAAGAAGAATAAATAAATATGTTGACGAAATCATAGACGTCAATTTTAGTGAAGACCATAATAAAAAACACAACCTGATGTTTGGGAGGACCGATGAGTAATAAGAGATATAATCTCTTGGCAATCATCATTTTACTGGCAGTTACAGTGCTTTCTGTAACCGGATGTGGAAAGTCAGGAAGCAGATTTGAGAACCTGCCTCCGGAGATCAGCATTACTTCATATGAAGGCTGGACTGACGACAATGTTCCCGCCACTGTGGACACACTATCTTTCAAGTATTCATTTCAACAGAAAATCTATTGGCATGCTACCGATCCTGATGGCGTAATAACCGGCTTTGCATTCCGCGTTTTGGACGAAAACATGGAACCCATTCCAACTCCCGGATACGAATACATCAGCAGTGCTGAAGATGGCATGATCCCTGATGTTATCTTGCAGAGTGAGACACTCCAGGGCAATTCCAAAGAAGGCTGGGCGTATCACTATCTGCCAAGTGCGGACGAGAGCATACCATTGGACAGCCCTGAAGCTGATAGAACTATATGGACTACTCAGAAATATGCTGTCATCAACTTCCCCGCTGCAGATTCCTTGGGTAATCCTTTGAATCTGATTTGCCATTTTGAAGTGATAGCAATCGACAACCGTGGTGATATCACTGCTCAATCTGCCTGGCGTAGATTCCGCACGGATACCGCCCGTCCCACTTGCCTGATGGATACCACCAAGGGTAATCCCAACGGCAAGGATGTGGGTAGCGGCATCAAACTGAAGTTTACCATGCATGATTCTGATCCATTTATTGATGAAGTTCCACATAGATTTGAATTTCGTATGATGAAGATCAACGAAGCTGGAGTGACGGTACCTGGGACAATGACAGATTGGATTAAAACAGATGATGCAGACCGGATAGACGAGTATCTGCTAACTGGATTTACCGATCCCCCTCTGGTATATGACTATACAGAAGACGGCGTGGATTTGGGTACAATCACCAAGATTGAAGGCCGGGCGACTGATCTTGCCGGCGCAACATCACAGCCTGCTGTGGGAGACTCTACAAATTTTATTACCTTCAAAGTAAAGCCAGGCTTTAGCCCTCGCACTTTGCTGTACCACAAAAAAATTATTGCCTTAGGTGATAACCATTTTGATGACTACAGCAACGATAGCTATAATGTTGATACTCCGCCTGTAAGTCTTTCCGGTGGTAGGACACGCTATGGAACATCACTTTTCAAAGAAAATATCATCCCCGAAGGCGATACCTTGGCAACTGAGATTTACTCCGTGGTTCACAGCCCGAACCTGAAGATCTGGTTACGCTGGGGTTGGTGGGGTGAATATGTGAATGATAAAGACAATACATACCCCACACATGATGAAAACGATCCGACCTCATCAAAGTTCCCCAAAAAGGTTGATGTGGTGCTCAGCGATAACTCTCCAGATCAAGATAATCCTGTGAATTACTATAGCGAGATCACCCACTATGATCTTCGCTACGACGGTAATCCTTATGTATTCCCGCCTTTCCCTGGTGAAGAGTATAATTACATGGATGAAAATGGTAAGGTATGGCTGAGACTTCCGGTTTCCTCTCCGCTTAATCAGTCTATCGTCCTCACTACAAATATGGTAGAGCCTGGGTTCCACAAATTTGAAGTTCGTTGCGTTGACATGCAGGGAATCGCTTCTGAGAATCCCGCTGTGATAAACTTTGTGATCAGAGAACAGATAGATCCCGCAAATCGCAGTGGTGTTCTGATTGTGGATGACGATGAAGATAACGCAAATTATTCCCCCGATGCCATAGTAGATGAGCTCTACGGAGAAATGACCAGCGGATTGGGTCTTGCTGCCAGCGATATTGATGTAGTAAAGTACAGCCCCAATGGTGTGGGTTCATTACCGACAGATGGCCGCAAGCGAAAATTGGCCTACGGTTTGCTACAGAACTACAAAATGGTGATCTATCATTGTGATCATCCGACGGTCGGCGGCAACCTGAGTAATGAGAATGACGCTCTTGCTCTTTATATGACGAATGGAGGTAACTTGGTGATATCATATTCCCGCTTTATAAAATCCAAGCTGGAAGATATATCAGTACTTACCTACAAACCGGATACCGGCTCAGAATCAAGCTTGTTAAAGGCTCTTGGACTACCAAATGTTCCCAAGCTCAAGGAATTTATCAATCCCACCAATGATGTGTTCTTTATGAAAGCAGTTGGCAATACTCAACTTGGGTATCCAGATCTTGATCTGCGCTATGAATATGAATCGGACGATGAATGGATAAATCCGGTCGTAAACCTGTTACAGGGATTTGCCGGTATTGCTTATTTCGATGATTCAAACGGAGAACAAAACCACAATGGAGAAAACATCTACTCCATCGGAGCAAAACCTGTCGATTGGCCTGTACGTCCACCTACGCAAGAGCAGTTTGATTTTTACAACGGACGCTCAATTGGGATGAGACACATCAATGGCGAGAGCAACAAAATGTCCAGAGCTTACCTGTTTACTTTCCCGCTTTCCTACATGGAAATTGAGGATAGCAAAGCCTTGATCACGAAGATCTGGTCTGAATTAATGTAATATCCCAAACAATTATATAGAAAGGAGAGACCGGCTCGCTTGGGCTGGTCTCTTTTCTTTGGATGATTCCATTGCTAAAAGTTAATACTGCCCTATGGTTCAATATGTGCCGAAGCTGATATAAAGCCGTTATAAAGCAGTGGCCACCCGATGATAACCCCATGATATCTGCTTTAGTACCCGTTTACATGCCAGTAGAGTAAAGAGATAGAAAATCTTCCACATTCGATAAAGCACTTAACTGGTTGATAGAATGATAGTTGTATACTACTGGTCACGTTTCATAGCTTCTTTAATCCCGAATAATGCTCTGGAGTTCAAACACCTGTGCTATCTATCTCTGATAAAATAAGTTAAAGGGTAGCTTGGACTGTATGCAATGTATAGTATCCTCCCCAGTTATTTAAGTCCATTTAACCATATAACATAGAGGTATACAATAAGATACATAAGGTCAAATGAACTCCATTGCATTACTTGAGTTTATAAACCCTGTCATACGAAAGCAGATAATTAGGCCGGGCCAGCGGATACTAAAGTTCATTGACAGAATGACTGCATTTATCAATGTGACATCAGGCAAAAATCATGGAGTATTGATGAGCAAACAAAAGAAGACAGCTATAGAACCTACGCGAGAGCAAAATTATGCAGAATGGTACCAACAAGTTATTAAAAATGCTGATTTAGCAGAAAACAGCGATGTCCGCGGATGCATGGTTATAAAACCCTGGGGCTATGCAATATGGGAGAACATCCAGAGATCTCTAGATGTAATGTTTCGTGCTACAGGGCATCGTAATGCCTACTTCCCATTGTTTATCCCCAAATCCTACTTTGAAAAAGAAGCAGAGCATGTAGATGGTTTTGCCAAAGAATGTGCAGTGGTGACCCATTCGCGATTGGAGGATGACGGAGAGGGTGGTTTGAAGGTCGCAGGTGAATTGACCGAGCCGTTGATCGTGCGCCCAACCAGTGAAACAATCATCGGAGCATCATTTGCCAAGTGGGTAAATTCCTACCGTGATCTTCCCCTGTTGATCAATCAATGGGCGAATATTGTGCGCTGGGAAATGCGTACCAGGCTTTTCTTGCGTACCACGGAGTTTCTCTGGCAAGAAGGGCACACAGTGCATGAAACAGCGGAAGACGCAATGGACGAAACTCTGAAGATGTTGGAAGTATATGCCAGATTTGCCGCTGAGTACCTGGCTCTACCGGTGATAACCGGAGAGAAAACAGAAGGGGAGAAATTTCCCGGAGCCGTTAATACCTATTGTATTGAAGCCATGATGCAGGATAGAAAAGCACTTCAAGCAGGAACATCCCACTTTTTGGGACAAAACTTTGCCAAGTCCTCCGGCATCAAATTTCAAGGTCGCAACGGAGAGTTTGAGTATGCCTGGACTACATCTTGGGGTGTATCAACACGCTTGATCGGAGCGCTGATAATGGCGCATAGCGATGATAATGGTTTGGCATTGCCACCAAAGATAGCACCTTCACATATAGCAATTATACCGATCTTTCGAGATGAAGAAGAGAAAGCTGCGGTATTACAGTATTGCGAAAAGATCCAACAATTCTTCAGCAACGAGTACTTTGAGGACATCAGAATTTACTATGAATTGGACGACAGGGATCTTACCGGTAGTGAACGGAATTGGTATTGGATCAAGAAAGGGATCCCGCTCAGAATCGAGATTGGTCCCAGAGATATAGCCTCAGATTCTGTGATTGTTGCTCGCAGAGACCAAGAACCCCGCGAAAAACAAAGTGTTTCGCTGGCAGACTTAAAAGCTTATGTAATACAGAGTCTGAGCGAGATTCAGGAAAACTACTATCAGCGCGCACTGAGCTTTCGGAAAGAAAACACCAAGCAGATCGATGACAACAAAAAGTTCTATAAATTCTTCAGTCCCAAAAACGCTGAAATGCCAGAAATTCATGGTGGCTTTGCAGAATCTCACTGGTGCGGTGATGTAGCATGTGAAGAGAAAATAAAGGAAGATCTGAAAGTTACGATACGCTGTATCCCATTTGACGCTATTGAAGAAGAGGGGCGATGCATCTGTTGTGGCAAGACTTCCAAACGACGCGTAGTATTTGCCAAATCCTATTGATATGAAACTGAAAAGTGCGGTAATCAGCATCGGAAACGAGCTACTGATCGGGCGAACCCTGAACAGTAATCTCGCCTATCTGGGAGCGGGAATGGCGGAACTGGGCATACCGGTGGCGTACAGCTTGACCATCCAGGATGACTATGAGGCCATTCAAAAGGCAGTTCATGAGTGCTGGCAAAACTACGATGTTGTGATTAGCACCGGAGGTTTGGGTCCTACTCAGGACGATATCACCAAAGCAGCTATTGCTGAATACTTTGGTAAGGATATGCACTTCTGCGAGAATATCTGGCAACACATTCAGGATAGGTTTGCCCACCGCAATGTCACAATGCCCCTATCCAATCGCAGCCAGGCCATGGTGCCGGAAGGTTTTGAAGCTTTGAAGAACGACAGGGGTACTGCTCCAGGTTTGCATTATAACACCGATGGGAAGCATATATTTGTGCTACAGGGTGTACCTCTGGAGATGCGGTATATGTTCGAAAACTACATAAAGCCAATACTCAAACAAGCATATCACGAAGCTAAAGGGTTGGTGGTGCGAAATCTGCATACATATGGTATTGCTGAGTCTGCTTTGGCAGAATTGTTGGACCCCAAAGAGCTTCCGGAGGGAGTAAGCTTGGCTTGGCTTCCGCAAACAGGCAGAGTGGACTTGAGATTATACGGCGAGGATGCTGCGGCTATTGAGATTGCGGAGCAGTATCTGCACAGGCAGACCGGTGACTATGTATGGGGCTATGAAGATACAGTTCCAGCAGAATATCTGCTGCAATTGTTGAAGAAAAAAGAGTATAGCCTGGCGGTTGCAGAATCATGTACTGGGGGACTGGTTCAGCGTTTTATTACGGATATTCCGGGTTCTTCAGATGTGTTCCTGGGCGGAGTGGTAAGCTATGCGAATCGGATAAAAGCCGAGCTCTTGAAGGTAGATGAGTCCATATTACGGAGTTTTGGTGCCGTAAGTGAAGAATGCGCGCGGGCTATGGCGCAGGGGATACAAAGATTGCTCCGGGCAGATGTTGTGGTAGCTGTTACCGGCATCGCTGGTCCTGATGGGGGTTCAACAGATAAACCTGTGGGTACAGTATACTACTGTTGGCGAATCCAGGATAAAGAATATGCTTTACACAAGGTGTTCAATGGCGATCGAGAAAGCATACGCTACAAAGCCGCTGAAGCAGCAATCTTGGAATTAGCAAATACACTAAGGAATGAGTAACGTGAAAGTATTGATACTGGGAAGCGGAGCCAGAGAGCATGCGATAGCGGATGCCTTTGACCGTAGTCCTAAAACAAGCAAAATTTACGTAAGTCCAGGGAACGATGGAATAGCAGAAAGCTTTGAGTGCATAAAGCTGGAGGGATTTGAAGAGATCAGGAACTTCTGTGAGAATACAGGGATAGATCTAGTCTTCATCGGGCCCGAACAGCCAATTGCAGAAGGTCTGTCGGATTACCTGAAACAGCACTCGATCATGGTGTTTGCTCCTTCAAAAGCCGCCGCTGCAATAGAATATTCCAAAGAATTTGCAAAAAGGATCATGGGCAAGTATCACGTACCAACAGCCAGGTATCGGATCATCCGAGACATTAATGAAGCAGAGAGCATTCTGAAGTGCTTCAAGATGCCTGTAGTCCTGAAAGCTGATGGATTGGCAGCCGGTAAGGGAGTGGTGATATCTTCCGATCTTAGCGAAGCGATTAAGTCGTGTAAAGTACTCCTGGAGCAGAATTGCGGAGCAAATGGAGTGCTGGCGGAAGAATATCTGGACGGCTGGGAAGTATCCCTTTTTGCTATCTGTGACGGCGAAAACTTCCGTACTACTCTTTTTGCTCAGGATCATAAACAGTTGTACGATGGTGATTTTGGGCCAAATACAGGGGGTATGGGAGCATACTGTCCTGTACGCGAAGCTGAAGAATACCGGAAGTACATCGAAAATAAAATATTGGAACCAGTGCTAACTGCGTTAAGGGAAGAGCATTGCACATATAGCGGGATATTGTATATGGGCTTGATGATTACTACTGAAGGGCCGAAAGTGATAGAATTCAACTGCCGTTTGGGAGATCCAGAAACTCAGGTGCTATTACCTCTTTTAAAGACTGATATCATGGATATATGTGTGGCCGCATGCGATGGTAAGGTTGATCAACTGAAGCTGGAATGGGACTCACGTTGCGCAGTCGGAGTGGTATTGGCTGCTCCGGGATATCCAGGCACTTATCGGAAAGACATTCCGATATCAATACCGCAGCTCGAATCCCAATTGTACTTTGCCGGAGTGAAAAAAACAGAAAGTGGTTTACGCAGTTCCGGAGGAAGGGTGTTGACAGTATTAGCAATTGCTGACAGTTTGGTCGAAGCACGTGATAAAGTCTATGCAGATATAAATAAGATAAGTTTTCCGGAAATGGTCTATCGTAAAGATATCGGCCTTAGGGCAAACAAGCTTTCATGAAGGGAGTTATGATGAGAAGACTATATATATGCTTGCTGATCTTGTTGCCGCTTGTTCTCTTGGCAAATCCCATCAGCGTGGTAAACGAAAACAAGGATACTATTACTCTGAAGTTTGTGATGCCCGAGTACAATCTAACAGAAATCAATGTAGATGGTTTGCGATTCAAACGTCTGATGATGGATGATGGTGTAAGCACAGCGGACGAAGGCTATCCCGAACTGAGGATGTTTAGCGTTCCTATCGCTGTTCCCATCGATGGCGGAGCTTCTGCCCGCTTGCTATCTTCAGTACAAAACACTGTAACTGAAGTATTGATCCATCCTGTTCCAACTATGGATTTGCGGGACGAAATGCCGGTGTACAGTTCCAAGAGAGATTTTCGTGCTTATTCAAAAGCAGGTATGTATCCCACACAGGTGTTGGAAGTATCCAAACCGGCTTTTGTGGGAGATCGGAGATTTGTGACTCTTCGAATATACCCCTTTCAGTATAATGCTGCCGGCAAAGAGCTGAGAGTATATCAAGAGATGGAGATCAGTGTAAATATCTCCGGAACTAAGAGCCCCGCACAGAACTGGCAGCTTGGCTACAGCCCGATTGATGTAGCAGGCGATGCTTTTTTTGTGAATAATGCCAGTTCCAAAGCATGGCGTCAGCTACCAAAACAGGATTATCAATACGAAAGCCCCAAGGGATCTGAGAATCACGTGTCTGATATCCAGATAATCGTAGATAGCGAAGGCATATTCAAAGTTCAATACAGTAAGTTGAGAGATTTTATTGCGGAGATGACAGATTCACTGCAGGTGGAGATGAGTTGGAACATCGACCAGGTGGATCCACGTAATCTGGAATTGAGAGATGAGTATGGGCAAGTACCGATACACTTCCATGGAGAAGAGGACGGTAGCTTCGATAATGGCGATTTCTTCGAGTTCTTTGGCGATCGGCATTACGGAGACGAACGCTATAGTGACGATTATACGGCCGAAAATGTTTATACTTTAGGTGTGACAGAAGGATATGGAGCCCGCATGGCCGTAGAAAACGGAGGTTTGATCAGCAGTAATCCGATGGAGTATATGCTGGCGGATGCATATCTGGAATCTGTCCATTTTGAAAAACAATTGGTAAGCGATAAACTGGGAAGGGGATGGCAGAATAGTGATCAGGAGTTTTATCGTGAAGATGTGTGGTTTTGGGAAAAAATCAAGGCACCCAATCTGGAAATAGTTCCCATCGAATTGGAGTATCCCATTGATAGTGCAGTCCGCAAGGGGAACACAGAAATAGCTTTACATGGCCTTACATATAATGATACTCTCTCGGTAGGGCAGGTCGATCACGATGCATCCATCAGGATAAATCAGGCTATGGTGAACACTCATTCCTGGATTGGGCAAACTGAGAAGATCTTTCTAAACAAGGAACCGATTGCCAATTCGTTCTTTCACCACGGTACCAATAATGTCTATATCAGTCTTTCCGGAAACACAACGATGCTGGAGAAAGAACAGGTAATGTTGGATTACATCAAACTGCAGTATTGGAGAGAGTATAGAACCGACAGAGACTTCATTAAGTTTACTAAGCCCATTGATCGCCCCAATGGATTGTTCCAATTTGATATAGGAGGGTTTTCGTCTCCCAATGTATCTGTTTACAAGATTGGCTCCAGTGTGTTTAACGGCTTACAAATAGAGCCTTTTACAATGGATGGTACTGCTCCTTGGACCGTTAGTTTACAGGATAGTGTATCCTCAAATGCCGTCCTCTATTATGCCGTGGAAGAGGGTGCCAAAAAGAGCCCAAAACTACTGCGCATGAACCTGCCCTCAGATCTGAAGAATCCGATGAATTCAGCAAATGTGGTCGTGATTACTCCATATCAGTTTATGGAATCGGAAGGGACTCAGATGCTGACCGATCTCTGGTCTTCAGAAGGCCATACTGTGAAGACAGTAGATATTCAGGATATATATGATGAGTTCAACAACGGTATTGTGTCTGCCGAGGCAATTAAAGATTTTCTGACACACGCTTACAATCATTGGAGAACTCCCCGTTTGAGTCATGTAATTCTCTTGGGCGAAGGTATTGATGATACAAGGGACAACAGCCCTAGCCGCAAGTACAACCTGATTCCTGTAAAGAAGACTTGGACTTTCAAACATGGAGCAACTGCCAGCGATACCTGGTATGCCTGCATTGTGGGTGATGATTTGGTGCCGGATATCAGTCTTGCGCGCATCAATGTATGGACAGAAGAACAAATCTCAGACTATGCCCTGAAAGCTAAATCCTATCGAGACAATCTGTACACCAACCGTCAATGGAACAACCATGTTACATTAACTGCTGGAGGCAAGATAGACGATGGAAACGACATCTTCTCTCAGCAATCCGAGAGAATCCGCCGCAGAAGCATCCCAGAACACTATCGCGTAACTAGGGTATATACCAGTACTCAAACCGTCAGCAGCGAATATTTTGGGGGCACATTTGACTTGAAAGACGCAATAAATAGCGGTACTCAATTCGTCCAATTTATGGGGCACGGTGGCGGTCGTGTATGGGCAGATTACAACTTGTTTAACTTCAATGATGTGGCTACTTTGAACAATCAAGTCCTTCCGGTAGTACTATCTTTGGCATGTTATGCCTCAGCATTTGATACAAACGGTGCTGCATCGATATCTGAAGCGCTTATTGCTCAACCAGATAAAGGAGCAATCGTAACCTTGGGCTTTTCCGGATTGGGATACCTTATGCAGGATGAGGACTGGGGTCATGCCTTTAGTGAAGCTGCGTTCAAGATGGATTTCGATACCTTGGGAGAGGCATATGTATTTGCTCTGGCAAGGTACTATACGACCACTTCCAGCGCTGCCTCCAGATACGCCCTCACAAATGGGTCAGTCTATTTGGGGGATCCTCTGATAAGCTTGAACAAACCGATAGTGCATAACACAGTGGTTACTCAGAACCACAATCCGGAACCAGGAGAGTCCTTGAGCGTGCAAGCCCAATTCCCTGCTGATGTAGCAAGGGCTCGGATGTATATCATGAACGAGAATGAGACCGTAAAAAACGTGCCATACGACATAGATCTGGTCTCAGGTGAGTTCCTATCCAACTATGAAATACCTCAGGGCTCCAGTAACTATACAAACAAGATAATGGTATCGGGATATTCACCGGCCAAACAATATATTGGCACCACTTTCTACAGCGTGGGACGTCCTGCCGTAAAACACGAAGGATTTATTCCTGCCCAGCCTGTTTATACTGATTCTACGGTATTTATGGCAAGAGTCTTCAATCCCCAGGACATCATGAGCTTATATGTGGCAGTAAGAACCGATAGTGTCTATTACCCCAAAACACAAACGTGGGAAGTGCTATGGGAGAACTATTCCATGAGTCCGGATGCTGAAGACAACACCTTGTGGAAGACCGACACGAAGCTTCGCAAATTTCCGACCAAGCGTGAAATACCATTCAAGTATTATATCACGGATAAGGATACGCTGGTTTTTGAAAGCCCATTGCAGTCTTTCCACGTAGCAGGTCCGGATCTATTCCTTCAGGAGATACTTCTAGATGCAAACGATGGTATTCCTGTACTGAAAGTAAAATCGACCAATGTGGGGAACGCAGCGTCGCTTACAACTGATTTGAGGCTGTTCAAGAGGGTTAGAGATGTTTGGATAATGGTTTCGGAGCAGGATTTTGCTCCTCTGGATGTGGAAGAATACCGTTGGGATACTATCTCATTGGAAGATTTACCCAATGGTAACCATCAATTGGAAGTGAGAGTGAATACCACTTTTGTATTTCAGGAATGGGATTTCTTTGTAAACACAAACAACTACATTCCCATTGAAATACCTATGAATTACTTCAGTGTGGACAGCGGAGGAGCCAGCATCAACAGCCTAGACAACAACCTTACTTGTACTGTGCCTCCAGGATTTGTGAACTCCGGATCAGTTGGATTTGCTGTTAATGACTTGGATAATATCCAATTGCTGAATCAGCCTGATCTTCAAACAATCCTGATGCAGAATCCTGCGGAAGGCAGCGATCTCCAATTGTCCATCCCGTATGAGATCAAGCTGTTGAATACCAGTCTGGTGGATTCTCTGGGTTTCTTCGATAATGGCAAAAAGCTGAACCTCACATTCAAGTACAGCTCAAATGACGATGATACGCAAGACTTTGAATCTGAATACAGCTTCAAGATATATCGTTACAATACCGACTATCAGAAGTGGATTCTGGTAGGCGGACACATGGATCTGTCGAATGACACCGTAAGTTTTGAGGTGGCAAGACAGGGTACCTATTGCATATTCCGGAATACGGACAATACACCTCCAACAATAGAAGTGAACGTTCAGGATCAGGAATTTACTGTAGGCGGCTACGTGGCGGGAGACGGAGTGATCTCGTTGCTGTTGAGCGATGCCAACGGTATCGATTTGATCGACAACAGAATCCATCTATCTTTGAATGGTTCAGAAATTCCCGAAACAGATTATGTGATCAGCATCAATAAAGAGAACATCAATCGGGTACCGGTGAAGTATCAGCTCGATCTGCAGAAGGGAGATCACAACCTCAAGGTTGTTTGTACAGATCTAAACGGTAATGTTATGTCCCGTGAAGCTCAATTCATCGTAAACGACGAATTCAACATACTGAATATTGCCAATTATCCCAATCCGGTATTAGGCCAGGCTCAAGATCCCAAGAATGATGGTCGGACTCGTTTCACATATGTACTAACCGACTCTGCGGATGAGGTTTACATTAAAGTATATACTATTAGCGGCAGATTGGTGAAGACATTTAGGGATCTTCCTACGGGGGTGGGATATCATGAATATCCCAGAACCCTTTATGCATGGGACTGTAGGGACGAACAAGGCTTCCTTCTGGCGAATGGGACTTACTTCTATAGAGTGGTTGCCCGCCGGGGGAACAAGAAAATCGAGAAGACCATGAAAATGGCCATTCTGAGATAAGGGGAGCAGAGATGAAGAAGATATTCTTTCTTGGCCTTATGAGCTTGTTCTGCTGTGCACCAGCTTTTGCGGGCAGATATGCCGGTGACTTCATGATGATAGGCTCCGGAGTTCGCGCTTTGGGCATGGGTGGTGCTTTCTCGGCTCTGGCAGACGATGGTTCGGCGATCTATTGGAACAGCGGAGGGTTGTCCCAAATCCGCGATTCTGAAGTTCAGGTGATGCATGCTTTCCTGTACGGTAATTTGGCCAGCTATGATTATATGGGTTATGTGCAACCATTGCCGAATGATGTATCAATTGCCTTTAACCTAACCAGATTGTCTGTGGACGATATCCCCATATTCGACGAGAGCCATCTGGAGGGGACAGTGGATCAGAGAATCCAAAGCATTGCAAACCAATTGCCGGGAATACCGGACGGACACTTCCGATCAACGGACGATCTGTACCAGTTTGCGTTTTCCAAGAACATCAAGTTTGGTGTAAATATGGGCTGGCAGTTCTTTGAGATACCTTTTGAACTCGGCTTGGGCGGCAATGTGAAATTCATTCAACGCAAACTGAAAGACAACTTGGGTACGGGTACTGGATTTGATCTGGGAGTGAAGCTGCGTACCGATATGTCCGTACTGTTTGATGAGGATTACCTGGGCGATCTACATGTAGGTATCAATTTCCAAGATGTGGCAGGGACTACGATCAGCTGGGATACGAACAGCGAGATTCGGGATGAAGTTCTTTTCAATACCAAGGCCGGTGTCGCTCTGGTGCAGCCTTTGGAAAAGCTGAAAAGTACAATACTACTGGCCTATGACTACGATTATGTGTATGGCGGCACCAATCATTATGGGATAGAATGGAATTATGATAACAAAGCCAATCTGCGTTTGGGTTATTACGATACAAATTTCAGTTGTGGCGCCAGCGTGAAAGTATATGGTGTGATGCTGGATTATGCCCTTATCACAAACCCGGTTGGGATAACCAACAGACTGGGTTTGAGAATCAGTTTTTAGGAGTAATAATGAGAAACATTATATGGATTGTTCTTATAGCCCTTATGTTGGGCTCCTGTTCTGGTGAAGACGAAATCGGAAAGGATAACATTCCTCCGGTAAAGCCCGTTTTGATCGCTCACCGGGGTGATACCGGTGACGGTGTTTTCTTCTTGGACGAAGACACTTATATCACATTGAACGATGAAAATAACGGTATCGACACCGTTCCAGAAGGTGACATGATCCACCTTACTTGGGAACCTTTTGTCGATAACGATCTAAGTTACTTGAAAATATACCGTTATTCCGATATCGAACCGGATCCGCTGGAGCTGGCTCAAGTCCCAGCAAGTAATCGGGACTATCTCGATCAAAATGACTTGGTGGAAAAGCACTGGTATTATTACTATATTGAACTGTTTGACATTAGCGGGAATAGCAGTATATCGGACACTGTGCATTATGCCATTCTGAGTAAGCCAGGATTGATATCTCCGGAGAACAATGCGTATGTGAATCTTAATACTCCGGAAGGTCTCAGCTTTGTGTGGGGCTTAGCAGATGATAGTATTGGTTTCTATCGCGTTCTTGTATGGGACGAGAACAACGATCTGCTTTGGAGTAATGATTTCGACTTGGCTACAGAAGATCCGCCTTTGTCTCTAAAGCTACCGCAGCTTAATCCCCCAATCGCATCGGGAAGCGTATTACGCTGGCGAGTAGATTACTTTGTTTTGGATGGGGATAAACAGATGTATATGGGCTCGGAATCCTTGGAACGGGTCTTTACTGTTTTATAATCTAGTGACTCAAGGCATGAATGTTGTTTTGTTGTTGCACTGCCAAATTCCAATCTCCCAGATACTTCTGCCGATGATTCAGAAGCTTCATTCCTCTTTGGGTTATCGATACTTGAACCTGATATCATCGGGTGATCATCGGGTGAGCACAGGATGATAACACCTTGATATCAGCTTCAACACTGGATCGAACAAAGGGGAAGATAAAAATGACTCAAAGGCTCCTTTCGGTCGCTGTAGAAATACGGAGATTGCCATCTCATGCTTGACATGACACTAGACTCGTCTTGGAAATCCCATGATTTGCTCAAGAGTGTAACCAGCCCGATGATGTACAATACAGGTACCACAAAACAACATTATAAGAAAATGCTTGACTGGAAAGACAAGCTTAGGATTTTTACGTAAAATGCGAAAGAGGAAAATGTGAAGAAGATTCTGTTTGCGATCCTATTGATCTGTATTGGTTTAAGTCTATTTGGTCAGACCACTTCGACCTTTACACCGTCGAGCAATATTTCGGCATATACATTCGATGGCAGTAGAAGTGGGGTAGAAAAGCTCAAGATGAATACATTTATTTTGGGCCAAGTAGCAAAACCAGGGCTCTATGTAGTGCCGGACGACACTGATTTTCTTACCTTGCTGGCTCTGGCCGGTGGTCCAAAGGAAGACGCAAAGCTCTCAAAAATCAGGATAGTACGACCCAGCGAAGAAGGGGAAAAAGTAGTGTGGGTGAACTTTAAAAAGTACATGGAAACCGGAGATGCGGCATTGATTCCAGTAATGAAGCCCGGTGACACCATCGTCGTTTCCGGAACAATATTCTATGCATTCTCAAGAGTGGCAGATTTCCTCTCGAAAGCAGCAGTCACACTCAGCGTGTACAATCTTGTTACTGGATTATAATCTCTAAGGAAGGCATAAGTGGAAAATCAATATCAAAACCAACAGCCCTTGCAAGACGAAATTAAACTTTCAGATTATATACGGATAATCCTGCAATACCGCTATCTGATCGTATTGGTATTTGTGCTCGTGATGGCAGTTACAATTGTATATACTGCAAGACAAGACAAGATCTATTCAGCTTCTTCACGCATCATGCTGGAAGACCAGAATCAAGGAGCGGAATTCCTCTTTATGGGTGCTTCCGGGATGGGAAAAAACAGCATCAACAATCAGATTGAGATCATAAAAAGCCGTCCCACTCTCACCTTAGCTTGGGAAATCATGAAAAAGTATCCCGATTGGGATCTTTTCCCCATAGCATCCCGTGAGAATCCTGCTGCGGCACTAGACGAAGTGAAGGTGGAATCCAAACGTGAAACAGATCTTCTCACTATTTCCATAGAATCCACTAGCCCGTCTGAAGCACAAGCCGCCGTGAATGCCATAGCCGAAGCTATTCAGCAGCAAAACACTCAATTTGCGCGCTTGGAATACACTACTATCCGGGAGTTCCTGGAAACTCAGTTGGATGCCATCAGCAGGCGCTTACAGGCTTCTGAGAATGATTTGAGGGAGTTCAAGAACTTAAACCGCCTTACTGAATTGACCGCTGAAACAGAAAAACTGATCGAACAATCTTCCGAGCTTGAAGCCGAATTGGAGGCTTCTCTCACGGATATGGCCGTGAAAGCCAAAAGCCTGGACTTGATAACCAAGCAATTGCGAGATCAAGATTCCCTTTTGGTCGATATCGACAACATGATCAAGACGCCATACATCACAGAGTTGCGGAAACAAGTGGTGGAAACTCAAGCGCTCATCACCAAGCTACTCACCAAAAACGAATATCCTCTGGATCATCCCCAGATATTACTCCTGAATCGTGAATTGGAGAATACGCGGGCAAACTTGGATCGGGAAATACGCAAGCTAGTAAGTGTATCCATTTCCGCGGATCCTCTTTCCACCAGAAGTGACTTAGTAAATCGCTTGCTTCAGGCCAATGTGGATATGGAATTAGCCCGTACCAGAGTGAATGGCTTGGAACAAACTAAAGAGATGTATGAACAGCGCATTATCTCTTTACCCAACACTGAGCTTGAGTTGGCGAGACTTTCCCGGAACATGATGCTGGATAGTAAGATCCATGGCATTATGATGGAGAAGTATGAAGATGCCAAGATAGCCGAGCAAGCAAAAGTGGGAAATATCCGTATCATCGATTATGCTACTCGTCCGGATGTTCCCATCAAACCCCGGGTATCGGGGAACATTCTTGTCGGTATCATCCTGGGTCTTGGTTTGGGCGTTGGTGCTGCTTTCCTGGTACATTCTCTGGATACGAAACTGCGTACACTGGAAGACATGGAAAGCTTTGTAAGACTACCGATTGTGGGTACTATCCCCGTTATTCGTGAAGCTGAAAGCAAACTTGCTGAATTTAACGATATGATCGAGAAAAGCGAGGGAGAAGCCCGGGCACAATTGGCAAAATCCATGCACTTCGTGATGCAGCAACTGGTTTCGCACTATGCTCCCAAATCCCCCATTGCAGAAGCATATCGTACACTGCGTACAAACATTCTATCCCGTAAAGCCGAGGGCAGTACTTCCCTTTTGGTTACTTCCTCTGGTCCCAAAGAAGGTAAATCCACTTCTATAGCGAACCTTGCCATCACTTTGGCGCAGATGAACTCAAGAGTGGTTTTGGTGGATATGGATATGAGACGTCCTACCATTCATACCAGGTTTGATCTGGATAAAGAGAACGGTTCCAGCGACTATCTTATCGATGCAGATTTGAAGGTGGAACAAGTGGTAAAAGAATCCGGCATCATGAATCTGGATATCATTACCAGCGGATTTGTGCCGCCCAACCCCTCTGAATTGATTGCCTCAAACAGATTTGACCAGATGATCAGAGAGCTCAAATCCATGTATGACTACATACTCTTTGATACTCCGCCCGTGATCGCTGTAACGGACGCTCTGATCCTTACCAAAAAGGTCGATATGACCTTTGTAGTTGTTCGGTGCGGATTCACCGATAAGGGCATCATCAAACGCACTAAAGAACTAATGGAGAACATCGATGCCAGGATCGACGGAATCATCGTTAACGGCATCTACGTCCAAAAGTACTATAACAAGCAGAACTACTACTATTATTACTACTATTATTACTATTACTATGGTGATGAGGTACCCAAAAAGCAACGGAAGAATGTTAACCGCTTCTTACGCAAAAATAAATCTATTTCTTGAGATACTGGGACGCCTTCCCGGTAACTACCACCAGGTCAATACTGTACTCAGCAGTATTGACCTTTTTGACAGTATCAAATATGCTTTGACAAAAAGTAGGGCCATAATACTGTGGTCTTCTATTGCTGAACTAGACGGTCAAAGCAATCTCATCTACCGGATAGCCAAGTATTTACAAGATGAGTACAAAGTTGACTGCGGTGTGGATATTCACTTGAAAAAGAGGATTCCCATAGCAGCCGGTTTAGGTGGAGGAAGCTCCAATGCTGCTAATGCTATTGAGTCACTTGATCGCCTTTGGCAATTGAACCTTGATCCGGCTGCAAAAGAACGCATTGCTGCCATGTTTGGCAGCGATATCAACTTCTTTCTGCACGGCGGAACGGCCCTTGGTGAAAATAGAGGTGAAAAGATATCCCCAATGGATGATATCAAGATTGATAACATTTTGTTGGTGAATCCCGGCATTGCTATCTCTGCCGGTACTGCTTATGGCGCTGTGGAACTCCCTGTTCCCGGCGAGGCAAAGCTGTTTGATGCCCTTCACCCTATTGCCACGATGTATAACAGACTTGAACCCGGTGTACGCAAGCTATACCCAGAAGTTGATCGCTTATTGATCGAGCTTGATGATTTCGGTGCAATCAAGAGTATGTTAAGCGGAAGTGGTTCCACCTGCTTTGGAATTTTTGAAGACGTAAAGACAGCTGAGTTATGCGCAGCTCACTTTGCACAAAAGGGTTATTTTACCCATCTAACCAGAACCAAAACACGAAGAGAGTACCAAAGATGTTTTCAAAGTTAAAACTAATCACGGGTAATGCGAACCTACCTTTAGCGGAGGAAGTAGCAAGACATGCAGGCATCCCTTTGGGCGACATAGATTTGTTTAAGTTTTCGAACGACGAATCCTTCGTGAAGATCAACGACAATGTGCGAGGTGCTGATGTCTTTGTGATCCAGCCCACCAGTTATCCGGTAAACGATAACCTGATGGATTTGCTGATTATTATTGACGCTCTGAAACGAGCCAGTGCCCAAAGAATCAACTGCGTGATACCCTATTATGCTTATGCTCGCAGCGACAAGAAAGACCAGCCCCGAGTGCCAATCACGGCAAAACTGGTGGCTGATCTCATTACTGTGGCAGGAGCAGATCGCGTGGTTACGGTTGATTTGCATGCTGACCAGATTCAGGGATTCTTCAATATCCCAGTGGATCATCTCTATGCCATTCCGTCTTTTGCTCGCTATTTTAAGAGCATAATGCAGATGGAAGACATCGTAGTGGTTTCTCCTGATTCTGGAGGGGCAAACCGCGCACGAGCACTGGCCAAGAGGCTCAATTGTGGCCTGGCAATCGGAGATAAAAGACGTAGCGGAAACAACGATCAAACAGAGCTGTTGAACATCATTGGTGACGTTGCCGGGAAGACAGCTATCCTATACGACGACATCATCGATACAGGAGGCAGTTTGATCAAAGTTGCCAAAGCATTGCAGGAACAAGGAGCCAAAAAGATCTTTGCCGCTTGCACTCACGGAGTATTATCCGGCAAAGCGGTTAACCTCATAGAAGCATCTCCTATTGAGAAGCTTTTTGTTACAAACACGATCAAGCTGGATGAACACAAACGAAGCTGCCTGAAGATTGTACAACTCTCCATTGCGGAAATGTTGGCAATTGCCATCAAAAAAATCCACATTGGTGAATCCATAAGCCTGTTATTTAGATAGTAAATAAATGGAGGAATAAATGATATTTACTCTTACCGCAGAAACAAGAAACACCGTAAAGAAAAGTGACCTTACTCAGTTACGCGCCAGCGGAATGATCCCAGCAGTTCTATATGGTGGAGGAATGGAAGCGCTGAAGCTTTCCATAAACAGCAATGAATTTATAAAGTGCTACAAAAAGAGCTTTACGGATCTGGCCTTCTACGAGCTGAATCTGGATGGCAAGAAGTACCACACTATATTGAAAGACAAGCAAATGCACCCTGTACGCAGAGACTTTTTGCATCTTGATTTCTTCGTAGTGGATGCAGAAAGCACCATCGAAGTAGATATCCCCGTAGCCTACACGGGAGAAGCAGCCGGAATCAAGGAAGGCGGTTTCATGGATATAATCCAACGTACGGTAAAAGTGGTATGCAAAGCTAATGACGTTCCAGAAGGTTTGGAACTGAATGTAAGCGAAATGAAAGTTGGAGATACCAAACATATCGGAGATCTGCCCAAGGGAACTTGGCATTACAAAGAGGCCGATGATGTCACTCTTGTGGTTATCCATGCGAAAGCATCAGCCCTACCTGATACTCCCGCTGAAGAAGCTCCTTCTGCAGAGAAAAAAGAAGAAGCTTAGAACGCAGAATGAAGTTGATCCTGGCTTTGGGGAATCATCCTCCCCGCTACCAAAAGACCAGACACAATATTGGTTTTATTGCTTTGAACCGATGGGCTCTTACGCATAACTTGAGCTTCAGTCATAGTGAGCTTTACGATTATATTGTGTATAGACAGGTAGTAGCGATCAAACCCAGGACCTTCATGAATCTAGTTGAAAAGGCTCTCAAAGAGGTACTATTACGCTGGAAAATCTCCGAGATTCTAGTTTTGCACGATGATATCGAACTGGCTCCAGCACATCTGCGGATTCGCAGCGGTGGGGGAGATGGCGGGCACAACGGCCTGAAATCCCTATTCAATGTGATGCCTCCTTCAGACCTGAAGAGAATCAGGATTGGAATTGGGCGCTCACAAAGCCTTCCAGCCGACAAATATGTCCTGGACGAATTTGCCGATGAAGAGCTGGCTGCTTATGACGAGAGTCTATCCTTGGTGTCCAGATTTCTAGATACCTATGTAAGTGATGACTTCAACGCTATGTTGAACGAATATAGTAAATGGAAAAAATCCTATTCCGATGGCAAGAACGTCGGAATCAAAAGTCCAAAGGAGGAAAAGGATGATTAAAGATTACGAACTCATGATGATTTTATCTCCAAAGCTTTCCGCTGAAAAAGCAGATGCAGCCCATGATGCTGCTCTTAGCCTTTTGCGTGAAGCCGGTGCTGAGATCATCAAGACTGATGCTTGGGGAAAGCGCATGCTTGCGTATCCCATCGAAAAGCATCTGGAAGCGTATTATTATGTGAACTACATGAAGATGGACAGCCTTGCTGTAAAGGCCATCAAACAGCAGTTCAACATCAATGAAAACATAATCCGACATATGTTCGTTGCTCATGACGAGAAATAGGAGGAATTATGGCAGACCTAAGATTACCCAGACTAAACAAGTTCATCTGCAGTGGCCGTATAGCCAATGATTTGGAACTGAAATTTACCCCCAAGGGTACCCCTGTAATCCGTATCACTCTGGCTTCAGACAGATCTTATAAAGACGACTCTGACCAGTGGCAGACAGTAACAAGCTGGATCGATTGCGTAGCTTGGAATAAAACTGCCGAGATGATTGCCAACACTGCCCACAAGGGTAGCGCGATCATCGTTGAAGGTCGTATTGACACCAGGAACTGGACTGATCAAAACAACCAAAACCGCAAAAGCACTGAAGTAAATGTCGAAGCAGTGCACTTCCTTGAATGGCCTCTCCGCGATGGAGAAGCTCCTCAAGGTCACAATGAAGCGCCAATGCCAAGCGAAGCGCCAGCTCATTCCAAAAGTGTCACCGACGATGATGTCCCATTTTAGGAGAAACAATGAATTTCAGCGATAGAAAGAAAAAGTTCACTCGCCGTAAATACTGTAAGTTCTGTGCCAATCCTGATCTTGTAATCGATTACAAGAACATCGATCTGATGCGTCAATACACTTCTGACGTTGGTAAGATCGAAGCAGCACGTCTCACCGGAACCTGCGCCAAACACCAGCGCAAGCTTACCACCGAGATCAAACGTGCCCGTCAGATGGCTCTGATCCCTTACGTTGTAGAATAAATACGATGTTCCTGCTACCCTTCCTGAGCGGAACTATGTCGCTATTGAGTCCCTTCCTGGGGATGATAATGGTGATGTATATCAGCGCCAAAATGTTGGGCCCTGCTTTGGTATCTCCGCAAAGAGCGATAGTATTGTTCTTTGTGATGCCGATCCTGGTTCTGCTGATGGACGGACGTCACGGAGACATTCCACTGATTGCTTCTGATGCGATTTTTGGAGTGGGTTTGGTGATCTACGTTTTTTTGCTTACTCTCAGGCGCAATCAGGTGCTCAGTGAGGCTTTACTTGCTGGGATATTAGTGATAATAGTTTATTCACTTGCCAGGATGTACATCTTTGGCGGGATCCTAAGCAAGGCCTATTTGGAAGGGATGCAGATGATACAGGAGCAGATGCCAGCTTTCCTGGATAATGAATACACGCAGCTTAGCGCCAGGATGTGGGAAAACTTGATGCCCGCATTCTGGGGTGTAGGGCAGATTGTTGCCCTTTTGATCGGCTATATCATCTTTCACCGCACAATCCATATACCGTTTGTGCCGGCGGATATGAAATTCACAGTATTCTACAATATCCTGATTTTGGCATCGCTTCCCTTGTATATGTTTGAAGCTACAAAGACAGTATTTGTAAACACTCTGATCCTACTCTGCACCGTGCCCTTGACCCAGGGTTTCTTCCTGGCCTGGACATTCGTATCCAGAATAGTATCTAATAATATCATAAAAAGCATAATCATGTTTGTATTGCTGATATATGCTTTTATTCCGCTCATTCTCATCGGTTTTGCCGATAGCTGGATGAGTAGCAACAAAACGCGTGGAGGAAATACCGCATGAAAGTAATCTTGCTCGAAAACATAGAAAAATTGGGTAATCAAGGCGAAGTAGTAAACGTAAAACGGGGATATGCCAGAAACTATCTAGTCCCTAGGGACTTCGCTCGTTACGCCACACCTTATAATATGAAACGCTTGGGCAGTATTCAGGAAGAGCTCAAAGCAATAGAAGAAAAAAATATCCTGGAGTTAAAAAACCTTGCCGAAAAAATAGCTTCTGTAAAACTGACATTTAACCGCAAAGTGGATGAACAGGGAAACATGTTTGGCTCAGTTTCAGAGAACGATATCGTTCATGCCCTGAAAGCAGAGGGAGTGGACATACACCGTTCAACGGTGCAAATGGAGCACCATATCAAGGAACTGGGAGATCATAGCATTTCCATCAGGCTACACAAAGAGGTAGTCACAAATCTGGCTTTTGTGGTTCAAGCAGAAACCGAAGTTGAATAATATTCCCGGGAGGTTCCCATGCATGATACATTGTACAAGATCAAGCAGATAGCCACAGTGGTTATCTTCATCGCGGTTCTATCCACGGTGGGGATGATTACCGAGCGTCCGATTATGATGCTTGCATACGCTGCATTCTTTCTGGTGTTGAGTGTACTTGTATATTTTTCACTGAAGAACAATCAAAGACACTTTGAGGTAACGTATCGTTCAAACAAAGGCCTTAAAAGGATAGTGGCTGCGATTCTGATGATCCTGGCCATTGTAACACCTTTGATTATCGCTACACGTACCAGTGTGATCAGTCTGCCGCAAACCCTGAGCTCCGGTGTTGTGATTCCCATGATGCTTGGTCTCAGCATTCTGTTTATCCTGATGATCTTGGTAACCGTGTACCTGATCAACAGAAAAGGTACGACCGCGGCCAAACGTGCCATCGGATACATAGTATTTATTATCGCTTCTATGATCCCCGGTTTGCTGATGTCCCTCGTGGACAGCACCACCATGGGTATCGGATCGGTTTACTATGTAGCTATGGCAGTATTGATCCTGGCTTACAACGCCTTTGGTCTTTACTTCAACCAAGAATAACACAGTATTAAGCGGGAGTATGTCATTTTGGGGCAGTACTCCCGTTTACTTCTCTTTTTCAGAATGACTTTCGTTCTTGCTAATCAGCGTTTCAACAAGATAATCTACCAAATAGCAGGCGAAAAATACAATCGATTTATCCATGTTTACTTGGGATGGAAGAAGATTGTCGGTCCTCTCTTGGCTGAACGGTCACAACCCATCAAGCTGGAGAATGATGTATTGTTCGTTGGTGTTCAGAATAGTTCCTGGATGCAGGAATTGGTCTTATTGAAGACGGATATCATCGCCAAATATGCCAATTATGGTGAGCAACTACAAGACATCATATACCTAATCCAAAGCCCCGGTAAAAGAAAAAAATGAGCGTACAAATTGCCGCATCCGTACTTTCTGCAGATTTTGGCCATCTCGCCGCTGAGATAAAGAAGCTGCAAGCAACCGACATAATCCATCTGGATCTGATGGACGGTCATTATGTACCCAATCTCAGTTTCGGATATCCCCTCATCTCAGCGATTCGAAGCCTTAGCGATAAAGCTCTTGATGCTCACCTGATGGTTACAAATCCTGATGTCTATGTGGAACCGCTGGCCGAGATCGGCATCCAATACCTTTCTTTTCATCAGGAAACAGTGTATCACAGTCATCGCATGGTACAAAAGATCAAATCCCTCGGTATCAAAGCCGGGATCGCACTCAATCCTGCCACTCCCGTGAACACTTTGGATGATATCCTGCCAGAACTGGATTTCGTGCTGGTAATGAGTGTAAATCCGGGTTATTCAGCTCAGAAATTCATTCCCCACGCCATCGATAAAATCGCTCAACTCAAAGCTCTGAAAGTGAAGTATCCCAATCTGCTGATTGAAGTGGACGGAGGAGTGAATGGCAACAACTGCAGGGAGCTTAGGGAAGCCGGAGCTGACATCCTGGTATCTGCATCTTATATCTTTGCTTCGCAGGATTACACTGCGTCTATACACACATTGAAGGGAGAGTAAATGTTTAGCAGCCTGTCCGAACGCCTGGACTCCATATTTCGCAACCTGAAAGGTAGTGGCTACCTTACCGAGCAGAACATCAAAGACAGTATGCGCGAGATTCGTCTAGCGTTGCTTGAAGCGGATGTGAATTTCAAGATCGTAAAGAAATTCATAGCAGAAGTAGAGAGCAGGGCAGTAGGCGCTGAAGTCATGAAATCCCTTACTCCTGGCCAGCAAATCGTAAAGATCGTTCATGAACAACTCATTGCCCTGATGGACACTGAGGGCTTTGAAATGAAGGTCTATAACAATAAACTCACAAAAATTATGATGGTGGGATTGCAAGGTTCCGGCAAAACCACGGCTTGCGCGAAACTGGCTGCTATGTATCGCAAAAAAGGGATTAAGCCGATGATGGTGGCATGCGATGTCTATCGTCCTGCTGCTATCGAACAGCTCAAAGTACTTGGCCGTCAGATCGATATCCCCGTTGTTGCCGACGAGAGCAAAGATGTCCTGGTGATTGCGGAAAAAGCCCTTAAAGAAGCCTATACTGCATTTACCAATCTTCTCATTTTCGATACTGCCGGACGCTTGCACATCGATGAAGAAATGATGAATGAGGTAGCGCGTCTGAAAGACCATGTGAAGCCCGATTATATCTTCTTTGTAGCTGATGCTATGACCGGACAGGATGCCGTGACGGTTGCCAATGAATTCTATGATAAATTAAAGTTCGACGGTGTAATACTCACCAAGCTGGATGGAGATGCCCGCGGAGGTGCAGCGCTGTCCATTAAAGCTGTAACCGGTAGGCCTTTGGCCTTTATGGGAACCGGCGAGAAGATCCCCGATCTGGAAGTGTTTCATGCAGATAGGATGGCTTCACGCATCCTCGGTATGGGCGATGTGCTCAGCCTCATCGAAAAAGCGGAAGAAAGCCTGAACGCTGCAGAAGAAGAAAAGCTTGCCCGCAAGATGTTGAAGAACCAGTTTACCTTAAACGACTTTCTAAAACAGCTTCAAAGTATCAAGAAAATGGGTCCGTTGGAGTCCATCATCAAGATGATTCCAGGGATCGGCTCAAAGCTGCCTGCAGATCTGAAAATCGATGATAATGCCTTAAAACACGTGGAAGCTATCATCCAATCCATGACTAATATGGAGCGTGAGAAGCCGGAAATTTTGAACGGAAGCAGAAGACTGCGCATTTCCAAGGGTTGTGGACGTCCCGTAATGGAAGTGAACCGCTTGATGCGTCAATTTGAAGACATGAAAAAAATGATGAAAAAGATGAACAGTCCCAAAGGTATGAAACAGTTGGAATCCATGATGAAGGGACAGCAGTAGAGCCGGATACCCATCCAATATTATGCTTTGGTCGTGATTCCCAGTTGATCACGGCCTTTGTCTTTGCCAATAGATTAGGCTATGATCAAGCTGATATTATCCCGTTATCATCTAGTGTTCACTCGATCATCACTGCATGATATCTCGATCGCTACAGCTTGACCCAAAGAGAGAGAAGACGGGGAGAGAAATTCCGGGCGGCAGGGAAATCTGATCGCTACACTATATCATGAAGCCAGTCTCTGTTACGCTTGCTTTGAACGGAAGGTATCATCCCGCGATGGCGGATTCGGCGCTTGTCGAAACGTTTGATGCTCTGTTGCAAGCAGCCTGTCCAGAGCTGATGGTTCAGTTGGATTTGATCCTGATAACGGTCAAGAAAGGGAGCGGCGATACTGACGAAATCTGTATATTCATATTCTTCCGCCCAAAATAACAAGAGGTGCGAGACATCGGTCTCGGGGAAGTCCTCTCTGCTATCCGAAAAATCCACAAAGTAGTAATCGGTACCACAAAGGATGATGTTCTTCGGTTGGTTATCTATGTGGCATATGCATTTATGTCCTTCCATACTCGCAGTGTGAAAATCTGCTATTGCAGAACCGAGATGGGCGGAATCAAAGCCCAACTGATCCATATATGAGGAGGCTTTTATCCTTTGAGTGCTAATATACCATAGCGATTCCCCTATTTTCTCGGATTTTCCATGGCTGAGTAATAGGGGGACATGAGGCAGATTGAGATTGTAAACCTTCAATTCGGCTTCATAGCACTTCGGATCGCTAAAGGTCTTGATGATTTCTTTTGGATATAGTACGATATTGGGTCTGTCTATCATTAATTAAGGGTGATTCGCTCGATTTTGTTTTGCTTTAGCATAGGCACAATCAGTTCGTTTGAGGGCAGATGATAATAGATGTCTGCAGCACTGTCATATCCCTTCAGGTCTGTGATAAAACGATTCTGCTCCTGCGGGATTTCGATGATCATCTGTTCTTTCCAGGAGCTGAAATAGATACGTCCCAGGTCATCAATGGCGATGCCATCCAGATTGGAGTACATGGTATCCTTAAAAATACTGACGCTCATATCCCGGGTGTCCAGGCTGAGGATGGGAGATTGTTCCTTATTACCTACGATGAACATCTGCCAGCGGGGGCGATCGTAGATGATGCCGTTTGGCGCTGAGATGAGTTCGTGAGAAATCCGCTGCTGTGTCTTGGATTGGGGATCATACACGAATACGCTGTTGCCGGGAGTGTCCGTAATATAGAGTTTACCATATTCATCCATAGCGATGTCGTTCAAACCCACCGCGTCATTAATGGGGTAGCTTTCGATTATCTTGGCTTCGCTAACGCTCACCACATGAATCTGAGCAGGATCGGTTACATAGAGCAAATCACCTACCAGCAGTAGCCCTTTGGGAGCTTCGAACCCTTCTTTGATGAACTCGCTGTATTGTCCCTGGTTATCCATCGCCACGATGCTGCCGTCTCCCACGTTCGAGATCAGGAAGCGTTCGCCTACAGAATCGTAAGCCACACTCTCGGGTTTGTTCAAGTAGTTGTCTTTACCACCTGCGAGTACGTAGATTAATGCTGCTACGATAGCCAGGATCACTATTATCAATATGATGTATTTTTTTTTCATGTTTCTTTTATACTCCATGTGCTGCCTTGTGTACTGTCTTTTATCTCTATACCAAGCTTCTGCAGGTCATCGCGGATTTTATCCGAGCGCAGCCAATTCTTCTCTGTTCTGGCTTCTGCCCGGTAGGAAAGGATCAATTCGATCAAAGAACCGGAAAGATCAGGTATGCTTTCGCTTTTAGCTTGGGTTTCTTTTTGGAAAAATCCAAGAACTCTTCCCAGTTTAAGTAACATCGCTGATGCTTCCTTGCAGATTATCGGATCATTTGCCTGTTTTTTGGCTATATGACTCAGATCAAAGAGGATGGCTATTGCCTTAGCAGTGTTAAAATCGTCATCCATCGCAGCTTTGAACTCCTGCTCCAGAGCAAGGATCGCTTTATCCTGATTCATGAGTTGCAGGAGATCGTAATAATCATGTCCGCCCATTGCTTTATGCAGGTTTTGCATGGCTTTGTGAGATTCCTCAATCAGTTCCCGGGTAAAATCGATGGGAGAGCGGTAATGCTTTGATAGGAAGAAATGTCGGATGTCTTCAGCATCATATTCCTGAAGGATATCACGTGCGGTAAAGAAGTTCTTCAGACTCTTACTCATCTTTTCGCCGTCCACATTCAAGAAACCGTTGTGCATCCAATAGCGTGCCAAGGGTTGTCCGGAGAGTGCAATCGCTTGTGCATTTTCGTTCTCATGATGGGGAAAAACCAGATCGATGCCTCCGCCATGGATGTCGAAAGTGGTACCCAGATAGTGCCGGCTCATCACCACGCATTCGGTATGCCAACCGGGGCGGCCGTTGCCCCAGGGACTTTGCCAGAAGGGTTCTCCGGGTTTGCTGGCTTTCCACAAAGTGAAGTCCGCGGGATGCTTTTTGGCGGTATTTTCCGCAACTCTGGCACCTGCCATCTGATCGTCTACTTGCTTGCCAGAGAGACTGCCATATTCGGGCAAAGAAGCTGTATCGAAATACACATCTCCGTTTACTTCGTAAGCAAATCCCTTCTTCTGCAGATCGTGGATCAACTCAATAATCTGGGGCATAGTATCAGTGGCTCTAGGCTGATGGTTTGGGGCTTTGATGCCCAGAGCTGCGCAATCTTCCAAAAAGGCCTGAGTATATTTCCCGGCGATATCCCGGAATTCACGTCCTTCACTTTTCGATTGCTCAATGATCTTGTCGTCTATATCGGTGATGTTTTGGACATAAGTCACATCGTAGTTCAGGTATTCAAAATAGCGGCGCACTACATCAAAAAAGATGAAGGCACGAGCGTTTCCGATGTGAAAGTAATTGTAAACCGTAGGACCACAGGCATACAGCTTTAGTTTTCCCGGTTCCAGGGGAATGAACTCTTCTTTCATGCGGGATTGGGTATTATAGATTTTCATATTTTATCCGTTATTTATAAACCACAAAGCGGTCACGAGCTTCAGTGCTTTTGCCATCCTGCGTTTTGGCCTTTACACGGAAGAAATAGGTATTATTGGCCAATTTATCGTTAAATTGGTCTCTGCCATCAAAGGGGATTTTGTTAAATCCTTGCTGGGCAGTTGTCTCAATGCGACGAATGCGTCTTCCGCTCATGGTAAATATTTCCACAGTTACTTCTGCGCTTTCGGAAATTATGAAAGTGATGTGGGCATCCTTCTTCATGGGATTGGGATAGATCAGCAGATTCTGTAATGATATGGGGCCGCTATCTTTGGCGATGAAATGCGTAGTGGCTACAGAGGGAAGATTGAAGTTGTCAAAAGCGATAAGTTGGATTGTGTGAGGTCCCTCGTCCAGCGTTGGCATTGGAAATGTGAGCGTACCCGATACAGCAGAATCAACATCATAGGTGAAATATCCGGTTACTACTAATGGCTGCAATGAGTTGTCAATCACCAAAAGGATGTTGTGACCAGCACTTCCGGTTACGTTTATTCCATTGCTATCCGCAATTTTTGCATAGAGTACAGGGGAAGTATTCACGGTATCACCAGCACGGAAGTCGTAAGATCCCAGGAATATGTCAATCGCAGGCGGAGCTTCATTCGGCATGGAATCCGGCAGTACTTCATCAGAGAGATTGAGGGGGTGATAATAACTGATGTAGTCAGTATTACTGGCATTGTCCCAGAGATAGCTGAGTACCAATCCACTGTTTCCGCTTAAGACATCGTCGGGAACCCAGAAACCACCATGAAAACTGGATTCTTTTACTGTTACACTACCATTGAAAATGGGATTGCCCTTTTTACTGATGTCAATACCGGCAAAGGTATATTCTGAATCGGAATTGTAAGCTTTAAACAAGGCTTCTCCACTAATGCCTTTTTCGTTCATATGGCCGGAAAAACTAGCATGTTGGCGGGAGTGAAAGAGATTTTTATCTTTTCCTCCAGATATTGGTCTGATAGAAGGGATGCTTTGCGGGGGTACTGTGTATAGGTTCGGATCCCCCAGAATTATATACATGGCGTCGTTGTTTACGCTTTGCGTATAAGTGGTTTTTGCGGCTGTGAGCGCTGTGCCCAGAGGCATCCGGGAATTTGTCATATTTGGGATAAAGAGTTCCATCAGATCATTGTTTGGATCTGGGAAGCTCTTCCGGGTAGCAGCAACGGACGCTATAGCGCCGCCATTATTGACAAGAATAGTTTTTTGGCCCAGGCTTTCGTAAGACCAATGGTCGAATGCACTTATCTCACAGGATGCGGCGATAAAGAGGGGCAGCATATCCGGATTGCGGAATTTCCCTATGTCTGTAGAACCCGTAAAGTAGTTTTGCATACCCAGTGTGTCAAAAGAACCGTGACCGATATAATACCAGATCAACTTGCCTTCATTGATCTCTTCAAACATCTCGTCCCTTACCCGGGGTTTGTTCAAAAACTCATCGGTGTCGTACTCAGCAGCAAAGATCTTGGTGTTCAATACCTGGGGATTTATGAACGTGGAAAGTGACTGCATGTCTCTGGTATGTTGCCAGTCCATAGTATTGGTGCCGTTTACGTTGTCATCAGCAAGGAAAAGCAAGCTGTTGCGCCACAATCCCGGTTTGGGTTCTTGAGTATAGCGTCTGAAGTTTTCCATCATGATGTTCAAATCAGACAAAGTGCTTACCGGGTATCTCCCGATGGCAATTTCGGGGTGATTCAGGTTTGTGAGCATGCCGAAATAGTCGTCCGAAGTGATATAATTTGTAGGATGTTGGAATATCATCACTTTGTTTTTTCCAGCGGCGACCCGGGAGTAATTTCGCCAATCCATGGTACCCATTCCCAATAGAGTGAGCGATCGTATCTTGGGTTCCGGAAGGTTGTGATAAAGATACCGGAGGAACTGCCGGATAGCCATGGGATCGGGATAACCACCATTGAATTGGTTCATGATGTCAGATTGAAGTACTACTCTGGTGGCCATGCCCCAGTTTTGCCTATACATCTCTGCTAGTTCTTCTGCTTTCCCCGCGAACTCTTCGGGTACTACTATCACGCTTTCCACAGGATCCTTGGGAGCAGTAAGATCCTTTGGCTCGAGCACAGTGATAGATGCAGGGCTATAGAGTTCTGCAGGACGGGATACATAGAATTTGGTGTCGGCATTTGAGCGTGTAATAAAATGAAACGAATCGGATTCCGGCATTATGTTTATGTTGCTGATATTGTTGCCAGGCATTACCTTGTAAACTGTAATGTCTGAGGCATATCCGTTAAATATATACTTCACGGGCAGCATGAAATTGTTTTCCACTGCATTCACTGTATATTGCTCGTTTTTTTTGATTAATTTGCGAGCGTAGCTAACGCTGTAGTAATCCAGATTGATGTTGTTCGACGAGTTTCTGATCACTCTGATGGTAATCGTGTTGCTTCCTGCTACAAAGTATTGGGTTGATCTGGAGAACTTGAAGATCGTAGAACCATACCATGTATGTACGTTGGTATTGGTTTCAGAGCTGGGAACCAAGTTCCCATTCACATATACGCTAATCTGGTTTGTGACGGCGCCCGTTCCGGAATCCTGACGCATACGCATTATCAATTGTTGATCAATACTGGGATCCAGATCAGGAAGATCTATATCGAAAGAGTAATCCATAGTGGTATTGCCATTCATTCTGGCCATATACCAGGTATATCCGGTTATGGAGGGGCGGTAGGACTCTTGTTCAATATGTACGTTTGCCGTGTGATAATCGGTGCTGTCATTATAGGCGAACACGACGTCGTCCTGTTGGATTCGGAGAGGGGGACTGGGGAAGTTTCCGGCAAAACTAAGCCAGTATATACCATTGTGAGAGTATGGATTATGATAGATGCTCTGATCGGAGGTTTGTAAAATGGAGTTCTTCACGTATCCGGTACGATCCTCTCCATAGAATACTATGTAATCTGAAGCATCAAAACTGCCATCATCTGCGCCTACTACTTGGATTGGTATCTCGGAAAATCTGTCTCCTGGCATAATCTCGGTTTGGTCTTGATACTGCCCTGTCGTACCGAAGAGTCTGAAACTACGGGGATCAATGTCTTCAAGAAGAAAGTCACTTAGTTGAGATCTGTTGATGCGGAACATACCGGTCTTGTCCACTTCAATCTTTGCCCACCAGGGGGATTGAGAAAAGTCTGCGTATTGAACATCAGTGCGGTAGGTTTTCAACCAATACTTGGCATTATCTTTATTCAAGACCTGATTGAAGAAAACATCGCTCATGTGATCTGAGCGGAGGATGCCTTTCTGGTCTGTATTTCCTGCTATCTGCACATTTATTCTGGCAGTTTTAATTACTTCCAGACCCAGATTACCGTCGTAGATGAAGGGATTGATGATAAACACCATATAGGGGTGATCCCGGAAAGAATGAAGCCCGACACTGTACAATGCGCTTTGCTCGTAGGTGGTATACAGACTTTCGTTTATTTCATACAGATAGTCGGATATACCCTCACTAGAAATCGGTGTGGGAACAGGCTTTATCCTCTTATTAAGGGAGATACGGGTCTTTGTGCTGGAGATTATTGTAGCACTGGCGCTGCCATCTGAAGGAACGCCTATCTTGAATTCCAGAGTCGGTATGGAAGGAGAGCCGGGTATCTCCGGATAAGCTCCTTCGCGATAGCGTAGGGAACTGAAGTCTGGGCCCTCCGCAATATCGTAGTCATCGAGGATAAAATCCAAGGTTATTTCATCGCTGCTTTGATCTACCACTGTGATGCTTGCTTGCATCCATATAATGGAGAACAACATACTCAGTGCTAAAATGATCCGTTTCATTTGTCCTTCTTTGGGGTAAATATCTTCTCCAAACCATAGATCAACAGGTAGAATATTCCGGTAAACACAAATATCCCCAGCATGCCCTGGCCCATCATCCAGAGCGAGTATTGTATCGTTTCAGGTTTACTAAGCAGTAGTTGCAACATAAGGCATATCCTCTTTCATTCTATATGATACTGTCGGCCATTCTTGATCATCATGGCACGATATATTTGCTCGATCAGAACCAAGCGTGCAATTCGATGAGTGAAGGTGAGGCTCGACAAACTAAGACAAACATCGGCAGAGGCTTTCAGCTCGTCGCTGCTGCCATATACTCCACCAATCACAAAAACAATACGTTTACCGATAGATATATTAGTCAGAAACTGCGAAAAATCAAGAGAAGTTTTCATTGTACCTTTCTCATCCAACAATACCAGATAATCTCCGGTCTCGATTCTAGATAACACTTCTTGTCCTTCTTTCTTGATTACTAAATCTTTATTTCCGGTTTCTTTGATGCTAACATCGGGCAGTTGCACGATATCCAATTTGCAGTATGGCTTTATTCTCTTCAGGTACTCCGAAATAGCTACCGTCAGCCAGCTGTCTTTGTCTTTGCCCAGCTGTATGATTCTGATCTTCATCTTATCATGGAAGCCAGAGCCAGTGCCATGCAGAGCATCTTTATTTCACCGTCATCTGCTCTGGACGGTATCAGGATAGGGGCTTTTGTGCCCATTACCACATGAGCTACGCGGTACTTGCAATAGTAGGTCAACATCTTTCCGTAGATGTTGCCTGCTTCGATATTTGGTACAATCATGATGTCGGCATTTCCGCCAACTGGGCTGTTAATACCCTTCATCTTTGCGGCCTTGATATCCACAGCGTTGTCGAAAGCAAGAGGTCCTTCGATGATACATCCGGGTATCTGATTGCGTTCGTTCATTTTGGAGATCATCGCAGCATCCATAGTTGCCGGCATTTTTGGATTTACAACTTCAACTGCTGAAAGGATTGCTACTTTAGGGTTGGGATTGCCCAGATAGTGGGCTACCTGAACTGCATTCCTGATGATGGCGATCTTTTCAGAGAGGTCTGGCATGAGGTTGATTCCTCCATCGCTCATCAGCTTGATTCCTTCCGGATGCTCATAAGCCAAAACATCAGATATCACATCACTGGTACGCAGTCCTTTCTCTTTATCCAATACTGCACGCAGCAACATTGATGTGTCGGTCTTACCCTTCAATATAATGTCGGCTTTGTTCTCTCTTGCCAGAGCTACTGATGTCTTTGCAGCAAGAACAAGGTCTTTTCCTGTGTCCACTATCTCAAAACTATGAGAGTGTTCCGGAGCCAAGCGCTGGAGCAGTTCCCGGATGGACGGAGCATCACCCACAAGGATGCTTTCTGCCAGGGATTCCTCTTTAGCCAGGATAGCAGCGTCCAATACGCTTTCGGTGTGTGCAGCGGCGATAACAACAGTGCCACGGCGGGAATCTTTCACTTTTTGTACAAGCTCATTAAAATCTTTAATCATTTAGAAAGCTCCTTTGGCTAATAATTATAACGGTCTATGAATTCATCCACAAAGGCATCTTCTTCCGGTTTCAGTTCCACAAGAATTTTCTTCAGGGCTTCCTTCTGGATCTGTCGGACGCGTTCCCTGGAAAGTCCCATTACTTCTGCGATTTGAGCGAAATTCTTGGTCTCATGCTTATCATTTAGGCCAAAGTAAGTTCGGATGATCTCCGCTTCGCGGTGTTCCAATTTATCGATAGCATTGTGGATGCGTGATGTAAGTTTATCTTGTTGGTATAGTTGTTGCGGATCCAGGGTGTCTTTATCTTCCAGAAGATCCCTGGTAGTGTAGTCTTGAAAGTCTGTGGTTTGCATGATATCGTCATAAGATGAAGTATCCGGCATCTGTTCTTTGAGCAAATCCACTGATTTTTCTGTGATGTTTAGTCTGTCGGCTATCTCTTCTGAGCTGGCTTTTTCCCCGGTCTCTGCAAACACTCTCTCCTGAGTAGCCTTGATGCGGTGTGCAGTACTGGATTTTCCCAAGGGGACACGAATAAGAGACGATTTCTCGGAAACTGCCAGCATAATCCGTTGTTTGATCCACCAAATAGCATAAGAGATCAACTTGATATCCTTATCTGGATCGAACTTCTCTATGGCTTTGATAAGGCCGATGTTGCCTTCACTGATCAATTCCGATAGAGACAAGCCCCGATTCTGATAACGGGCGGCGATCTTGACCACAAATTTCAGATTCGCCTGAATGAGGCGGTTCATCGCTTCAGCATCTCCATTGCGGGCTTTCTTCCCCAATTCATGCTCTTCATGCCTGCTCAAGGGCTTGAACTTTGAAATCTCATTCAGATAGCTCTGCAGAGCTTTATCTGCAAAGACACTATCTCTTCTCACTCTTCTGGGCATATTCAAAATCACCCTTGTCCCAGAGGTAGAACTTTTCGAGGATTGATTGCTTTACCTTTGATGCGATACTCAAAGTGTAAGTGTGACCCAGTAGCGTTTCCAGTAGATCCGACCGTTGCAATCTGTTGACCCTTTTGGATCTTATCGCCCACTGCCACGAGATTCTTTTCATTGTGGGCATACACGGTCATCACAAAATCTGGATGCTCAATGACCACAACATTACCATAGGCTCCCTGCACACCGGAGTAAACCACGGTTCCATCCAAAACTGCGTAGATGGGAGTTCCGTTCTTTGCTCCGAGATCTATCCCCTTGTGTGGTCTGCCATTGCGCAAACCGTATTCTGAGAGTATCTTCCCTTCCACAGGCATTATTAGATCATCTCGTATCTTGTCTTTGTTGATGATGTCTGCTTCGGTGAGTGATACTCCGGAAGGTGTAGATCCTCCGGGTCTGGGGCTTCCTGCCAGATATATCTTTTGTCCTACCCGGATATCGTTTGAAAGCAGGGAGTTGATCCTTTTGATCTCATCCACGGTCATGTTGTTTTCCCGGGCGATCTTGAAGAGAGTGTCTTTGGGTTGAACTATATACACCTTTTCTATGACTTCAGTATCTGCATCTGATGTTGGTGGCGTAGTAACCGGGATCTGCGGTTTGATCTCATTTACATCAGTGTCTTCATTGTCACTTTCAGACTTTGGTGCCTTGTAGGGATCCTTTATGATGATCCGTTGTCCGGGGTAAATGGATACTTTTTCAGTTTCAAAGCTGTTCCACTTCAGCATTTCATGGAAGCTGATGTTATGGTTTTTGGCAATTCTAAAGAGGTTATCTCCCCTTTGTACTTTATAAAAGTAGTCTGCGGGAAGAGATGATCTTTGAAATGTGGGAGCTGGATCAGGAGCCGGAGTTGGAGTAGGTGAAGCTACTGTAGCTGGGCCTTGTTGAACGGGTTGCGTGGCTTGCGGTTTATCCCTTTCTACAGGAGCAGGGGTGGAAACAGGAGTTGTCTCTGAGACACGTACTTTCAGTACTTGACCAATGGATAAGTTGGTGGTGCTTAACTGATTCAAGTCCTGAATTTCCTGCACAGTCATTCCGTACTTTCTGGCCAGGCCGTAGAGAGTATCGCCGCGTTTTACAATATGGTTCTGCACTTGTGCCAATGCCATTACCGGAATCATCAATAAAACCAGCACAAGGCAGCGTATTCTATCCAATTTCAAAATCATGATACCTGTTTTCAGTGTTCATTATTTCTTTTGTGATCTGCTCTACCCGGGAAAAGCCATTTCCCCTGCGTAGCATTTCACAAAAGCTGTCGATCAGAAATTCATCAGCCTCAGCTACGATGTACACGCTTCGGTCAGGCAGATTGCGGACATATCCCGTAATCCCCATTTGCAGAGCGCTTTCTCTCGCATGATAGCGATATCCAACTCCCTGTACCCGGCCTCGAACGTGAATCTCGTAAATCGGCATAATTACTCACTTTCAGATTTAGGTTCTTTCTATTTCAGACTATGATATTTGTCAAGGATTCGTTTCAATACGGAATGTGCTCAATTGATATATCAGAAATCTGCAAAGATAGAGAAAGCAAACGACCGGGTTTCTGCTTTTCGCGGGTTTTATCCACTTTCGCGTTTGCGGGGATGAAAGGTACAAACTGGTACTTGAAATAGATAGCTTTGATAGTACTCAAAAAAGAATCGATGTAACTGCTCAACCTGGTGCTGGCTCTTTATCAGGCATTAAGGGACTATACAAATTCTGCCTTCAATTCACGTAACATCAAGTCTCTCATGGCTTCCTGCGGGTCTTTATCCTCGTACAAGATTCTATATACCTGAGTTACGATCGGCATCTCGACATCTAGCTTTTTCGCCAGTTGATACACACTACGGGTGCTGGCAACACCTTCAGCTACCATCTGCATGGAAGCTTGAACCTCCGCAAGAGTTTTACCTTTGCCAATCTCGTAGCCTACATAGCGATTTCGGCTATTGGGACTGATGGCTGTGGTAATAAGGTCTCCGATACCAGAGAGACCTAGAAAAGTCTCTGGTTGAGCATTCATGCTTTTTCCGAAGCGACTAATTTCTACGATTCCTCTTGTCAGAAGTGCGCCCATAGTATTGTCCCCAAAGCCCAATCCGCTTACAATCCCAGCTGCAATGGCAATGATGTTTTTGATTGCTCCGCCAATCTCCACTCCGATAATATCTGAGCTTCTATAGGTTCTGAAGTAATGATTGGAAAATACTCCCTGGAGTCTTTTCAAGAGCTCTTCATCACTACCGGCGATCACTACTGTGGTTGGTACCTCACGAGCCACTTCTTCGGCGTGACTGGGTCCGGAAAGGGCACAAATCTTGTTGTGTACGGTTTTGGGCAGCTCTTCAATGAGTATCCTATCGATGGTTTTCAAGGTATTTTCTTCGATGCCTTTGGCAACATTCACGATTGCCATCAAATCCCGTCGGAGCCAGATCCTGGCGGCAATGTCGGAAGGAATGGAACGAAGAGTATTGCGAATGAATTGGGAAGGAGTAGCCAGGAGCATAATATCACTGCAGAAATCAGCAACATCCGCAAAAGAATCGCTGAATGCGATGCTTTCCGGCAGGCTAATTCCTTTTAACAGAACTGGATTGGCATGGTTTTCTTTGAGCGACGCCAAAAAATCTGGATTGTACTCCCACACCAAGAGTTCATGCCCGTTTTCTGCCAGTAACTTGGCCAGAGCCAAGCCCCAACCTCCGCCACCGATGATGGATATCTTCATTTCTTTATCAGGTCGCAGAATGCTATTAGATCCTCATCATCTTCATCGTCATCAAAATCATCGTCTTCGTCTTCGTCTGCCACCCAATCCGGACAAAACAGGAGATCTTCTTCAAAATCCCAACCGTCCACATTAACAAAGCCGAATTTATCCAGAGTCTCTTCTTCCCAAAAGGAATAGTGGCACACACCGTCGGCATTTGCCCACACCAGAACCGGATTTTTAAAGTGACGTAATTCTATTTTATGATTCTCGACCAGATCCAAGAATTCCTTGATCTTTTTGCGATCTTTTTCTTGGTGAAACTCCATGATGTACCTCGCTGTTCTAAAATTTATGACTTACCGAGGCGGAGAAGCGGTTCTCGCTGAATTCTTTTAAGCGGAGCACGCTCTCATTCGGAGATTCTACATTCCTGTATATGTGCAAGTAGTCAAGTGATAATTTCCAATCCGGATGCAGCTTCAGGTCCAAGCCGGCAGTTGTGTTGTAGATACAATACTCCCGCCCGCCATACCATTGGCTGTCTCCCTGGTAAAAGCGGTCTTCACGACTTAACTCCAGATAGGGTTGCCAACTCTGATTTTTGGTGCTATCACCGCTGAAGGGCATTTCCTTCATCCGCAGAACACAGCGATAGATATTGCTGTCGTAGCTGCCATCGTCATCGTTCAGTTCATCATAACGCGTGTTATCGTAGGTTCGGAAAGCATAGGATCCTTGCAGTGTGAAAGCGGGGAAGTGGTATCTGGCGCCGAGTTCTGTGGTGAGCCTGTTGCCATCCGCTTCGCTGAAGTATTTGTTATAATACAAGTCTTCATAACGGAGGTTCCCAAAAGCCGTAAAGTGCTTCATTGGACGGATAATAATATCTCCCCGATAGAGGTTTCTTGAATAGGAGTATTGCTCGTGGTCTCCGCTACCGTCACTATCTTTGTAATGACGGTAATAAATATGGGGATAGTAGCCATACAGAGCGCTAATACTCCAATAGTGGCGATCAACACGGATTCTGGCAATGCTGTCTGTGCGATACTTATCTTTATTACTCAGGTTTTGGCTGATGGTTCCGGTAACGGAAGGCGTAAATGTCCACCAGCGATAAGGGATTGGATACGCTAAATCCACTCTTGTGAAGAGATTCAAGTCGTCAGTGGTTTCTGCCCAATCGAGGGCTGAACTACCGTTTTCCCATCTGGACAAATCATCATCTGACAACTGGAACAGATTATCCGAGTAACCCGCTCCAAGGCTTATCTCTCCTTCCAACTGGGCATGTGCCATGCCAAATGCAAGCAGAAACAGACTCAGGCATAAGATGATGGGGCGGAAGTTCTTTTTTCGAGCAAGACTGCGGGGGTTTCGCACTTTCTTCTCCTCAGGATACTTCATATCCTCTTGCTGATCCGGGTATATCTCGCGTTGAGATTTGGTCTCGCTACTGATTTCTTCTGTAAAACTCATGAATCTACCTGTTCTTTAGTAGATAGGGACGAGCCATGAACATATGTTCTGATTCTGCCCTCAATTCATATTGGCTACTGCCGTCATTAGCAGGCAAATCAATCTTTTTCCCTATGGTGAGATAGTTTACTCCCTGAGCACTGTATTTCGTGCTGCGAGACAGTCCGAATTCATATTCTTCCACCTTCTTACCGTTGTGCCACAGGCTGAATTTGGGCAAGGTACGGTCTGTAAGCCGGGCACGCACATACACTATACCGTCTTTGGCGTTGTTATGTGTAAAGCGGAATGCCTGTGTACTGTTGAAGGTATAGTATTCGCTGGTTGTGGAATTGTGGGAGATGTCTATCATACCGGCATGAGCATTAATTACCCGGTTTGGCACGGTCACCGGTTTCACTTTTGGTATGATCTTTTCCATCTCGTAAGCACGTAAATATATGCTGCGTTGATAGCAGAGCAATTCGATTTTTTCAGCACCTTCGGGGATCTCAAATTCGATATTGTTATAGATGTAGTATCCATCCAAGCGCTGGTTCAAGCTTAGTTCAAAGGGAATGCGATCTTTGCCGACCAGGATAAAAATCTGCGGTTTACGGAGGTTTTCTATGCTGAAACTGCGGATTTGGATGCGCTCAATTCCTTCGGTTCTCAGCGTCATGGTCTTTTCGGGCAGACTGCGATAAAACCAATGCTTAGCGTCTTCAAAATTGCGGATTCTACGGCTGCCGGGATTCTCAAAATCCATGATGCGGGTGCGATAATTTTGCCCAAAAGCTGTTAACGCCATGAGGCAAAAGAGGATCAGGAAGCTGATTTTCTTTGTCATTTATATAAAAGTCTCCTATAACTCGTCGTCCGGATCCACGATGTTTGCCATAAAACGTCTATCGTGGCGGTCAAAGATGATTACCAAGATGATGGCCAGTATCAATAGTGCAAGACAGATCGAAGCGACAGTAACATTCAGAATGGTAGAGCTGAATACCGATCCTTCTCCTGGAACTGGTTTTCTCTCCATAGTAAGGTGAAGGTTGTACTTGTCAGCCCATCTCAGAATACGGCGAATATGAAGTACGGGTACGTTTTGCTTTGCCATCTTCATCATTACGCCTTCTATCTCAAAATCGCGTTCGGCCAGCTTTGTGTTCAGTCCTTCAGGGATCAACCGGGCATTGGGTTCACTGCCTACATTGGCCAAACCTGCACCGATATTTACAAAGAGGCTATAGCGGTTGGTATCTCCCAAAAGCTCTTCATAAGCTTTCATGTGCAAGTCTATGTTGTCATTCAAACTTGAACCCAGCAACAGCGGTACTCCGTTTCTGCTCATGGCTTCCCGAAGAGATTGGAGACCGAAGTCCGACAGACCGATACCGCGGTCTTCACTGCCGCCGATGGAAGCATATTTGCTGCTAAACTTCAGTAGTCCATTATCCTTCAAAATCCTTTCCATATCCAGCCATGTCATTTCCTCACGGTTGGCTCCGTAGGAGGCTGAAGAAAGCGATACGATGATCTGCGGGTCCAATTCCAGAACGCTGATAGCGGCGTATAACGCCAAGTTTACTGCCGGGTTGCTGCCTGTGATACCTACGGCTATCTTGTCGCCTTTTTTGACACGGGATAGTTCTTCCACAAATATGGCAGCGATATTGGGATTGATAGCAGCTTGTTTCTCCGAAAGCAGACCCCGGTCTGTAGTGATGGAAGAAAGCCGCTGACCAATCAAACCGCTGTGGAAAGGATCGTTGATGGGATCGATCTCAATACCGCGAGCCATAATCTCTGTTTCCAGGATGTCCAGATAATCCTGCATCAGATTGACTGCGGCCAGTTTCTCTTCATAATTGTCGGTGCGAATCTCCACATAGTTGTTACTGGCTATAAGATACAGAACCACAGATAACACAAAGAGCATTATCAGTGACCAGCCGGATTTCAGGTTGGGACGGTACATTCTGTGATTCATCTTAGACCTCCCCGCCAAATATCACAATCAACAATAGTTTCACCAATACCGCAGCGATGGTTATTGTAGAAAGAGTCTTCCAAAATCCCTGACGCTCAAACCAGTTTGCGATCAAGCCGGGGATGATATATCCGATAGATTGCATTTGCAATTGGTGAATAGTAAGTTCATGAAAAACCAAAAGTCTGGAAGCCCAGCCCAGGATGAATCCGATCAATATGCTTAGTACCATTCTGCGTTTGCCAAAGAGCAGGGTAAATCTTCCCACCAAACGGATGATCCCCCAAGTAAGCAAACTGATAACCAAGGTACCCAATATCTGCATTGGTTTGTCTAAATAGAGCGCAATATAGCCGGGGACTACAATTCCGCCAGCAGATGCTCCCAACAATTCAGAAAAGATCAGACTAATGATAACGCCGAGTCCTACTGCGGCTTGTACTACTGCATCAACCACGACCAGCTCCTTTATTTACTTTTGCTATTTTATGTTTGAAATGCGCCACTATCTGAGCGCCATATTTGACCTCACCGGCTATATTCCCGATTCCCAAGACATGAGATTCCTTTTGGGTTAGATCCCAAACTTTTTGGTAGATATCTTCGGTGAGTGGTTGCCCCATTGCAAATAGCTTGTCTTTGGGAATGCCATGACTTAGAGCATAATTCTCTACCTTTTCAGGAATCTCTCCGGTAAGTAATACATAATCATATTTCACTTGCGATAGAGCGTCGATAAGCTGCTGAGATCGGAATAGACGATCCGCACGGGAATTCACGATTATTATAGTTTGCTCACCGTTCAAATTGCCGGTAACCATGTTAATAATATAGACTGTGGATTCCGGATCGTTTGCGGCGAAGACATTGTAAAAATGGATGTCTTTTCCCCTGTCTTCAATCAAGTACTTTTTCAGAGCGCCCGGATCCGGATTTGCGCTCTGCATTCCAGCGAGAGCCACATCCCGGGGTACTCCGGCTTCAGCACATACTGCCAAAGCAAGCTGAACGTTTTCTTTGTGCTCAATATAACGGAATCTGCTCATCTCTTCGTCTGTGACATCAGTGGGTAATATCTTGTGAATCTTGGTGTTACGGCTTTCAGCTACTTTTTTCAGAATGTGAAACTGGCTGTTTTCTGCCGTATAACACACTCCACCCACCGGAATCGAATTCGATAGGCTCATGGTGACACTTTGTACAGTTCCGCCCATCAGATCCAAATGATCGGGACGGCTGTTTGTTATTACCGAAATTGTGCTTTTTACAAACTTGCGTTCAGTAATCCATTGGAATACTGGATTCACAGCCATACATTCGATTACAATCGCATCGGGCTTTTCACTTGCAGCATAGCGGAAGATATATTTCTGCTCGATGATGTTCGCCCCTTGCAAGCGAATGATGGCGGCCTCTCTGCCATCGGGGAGCACTACTCGGGGTAAAGTTCCGGTAATCTTGGCGATGGTCTTTTTGCCCCCGGCACGCAAGCCAGCGGCAATCAACCTTGTAACGCTGGATTTTCCTCTGGTGCCGTTCACATGGATTCGCACAGGGATAGCCAGTACTTTATGCACATGTCTGCGATACTCCAATATCCAATGCAAGATCAGGATAATGGTCGCAATGATCAGTATTGTCATCTATTCCTCATAGTAGAAATGTCTGATTACGCTACTACTCTCGCTCATTTCGGGGTAGTATAACCTAAAGAATGTAATGGAGCAATATCCATTCCACTAGCAGGAAAATATCCTTTTCTTTTCAGAACTGATCGAAGATGCCTGTATAAACAAATCCCGGTTCTCTCCCTCTTGATCTTCGAAGGATGAAGCTGTTATAATCGGGTAATGATCCAGTGGTCACTCGATGATAACGGCTTTATATCTGCTTTGTCACTGCTTGAAGCAGGGAGGAAGGATAGCAAGCAGATGCCGCAGATCAAGCTGATTTACGAAGATTTTTTGTCCAAGTTATGCTTAATCTTGGATAATGCGAATGGATTTCACTAGACCTTACGTATCTTACTGTATACCTATATGTTATACGGTCAAATGGACTTCAATACATGGGGTGGAAACTATGTATTGTCCAAACCATCTCTTAACTTATTTTGACAGAGACAGATGACATAGGTGGCTAGAACTCCAGTGCATTATATGGGTCAATTACAAAAGGCCTTCCACCAGGGAAGGCCTTGTATGATGAGTCTGTATTATGCTTTTATTTGAAGCGCTTTTAGAAGCTCCGCTTGAATTTCAGGACGCTCCTTGAGGTCGCTTTCTCTCAAGAAGTCGATGCGCTGCTGGAATCTGTCTTTCAGAAGGCTGATGTAGTTATCCATATTGCCGCGTTTTGCAGGATTGTAGGTCTCATAATATCCGGGCAAGAGCTTTTCGATTGAATCTTTGGAAGGGATCAACGCACCTGGTAACAGACTCCATTCTTCCCATTCAATCTGATCGGTAAGGATAGCTGTCTGCAGAGTGAGAGAAGTCTTCAACGGGATAGCTTCCAGTTCGCTATCGGAGGTTTTCCAATAACCACGGGAGTTGAAGCAATAGAAATCGGCACCATTATCGGCAACATTCAGAAAAGCTTCCACATCACGATAGAGCTCATAAACACGGAAAGGATTGGCAAATGGCTCGAACACCAGTTTCTTTAATTCATCTTCAGTTACGTTTTCGGCGCGGTTACGCTGAGTCATCAAAGCCGCTCCCATGGAGATTGCGAGATACTTGTTTGTAAGCTTTAATGCGGGAGGTAAAACGCTGTCTTTCATAAGCCATACCAAGGCTTTGGGGAAGGCACAGCGGTTCACATAATTGCCCAGCAGGCTGCGATCCAGAAGTGCACGGCCGTTTTGGTTGCGCAGATCCTGACCCACTGGGATGCGTTTGCCGTCGATATTGAGTATGGCGTGGTTCATCAAGGCAAGAGCATATTTCCAGTCCGGATGGTCGATGGGGCGGGAGTCTGTCTTGTCAAAGAGGGTAGGTTCCCAAGCACGACATACTTTTTGTTCCAAGTCTATCTGGAAAGCATCGTCGTGCAATACTACCTTGGAAAATCCTTTGGGCAGCGTACCAGCGTTATCATGTGAATTTGTGTGGCTGGATTTTCCGGTTCCGGATAGTCCGTAGAATGCAATCGAGCGCTTACCGAATTTGTGATAGGCAGAGTCTTCGCAGGTACTGAAATCAATTTCTTTGATTCCGCCGTGACAAGCAGCCATCCCGATACGGATGCCGGAGGTCCATGCCATGGTAAGGGTTCCCTTTTTGCGTTCGCCAAAGTAGCGCATTCCCAAGTTCACCATCACATTGTGTTTTTCATCAACGAGAGCCAGTTGAGGAGCGCCGACATTGTTGTAGAACGGATCGTCGCAAGTCCATTCATTGAAGGCGATGAGGATGATGTCCTGAATGGGTAGCTTGGGGCTGGCAGCATACTTCTTTGCTACCGACTCATAGGGAGAGAAGTTCAATAGCCAGTTGAATACATTGGCGACGTCACTTTCGGTAGTGATAAAAGTAGCCTTGATCATCACATCCTGATCCATGCCCAACACTGCTTCGGCTTTAATCAGAGGATAGTGTTGCATCTGCCAAACAGCTTCGCGTAGATCACCTTCCAGCTTGTTCTTTTTGCTGGCATCAAGGCGGTGGTAAAAGCGTCTGGCTTTGGCTGTTCTGCCCAGGATGTTTCCATGACAATCGTCCAAGACCTTTGCATCAGCGGGAAGATTGTGCATTTTGACATATTCAGGGTACATCGGAATGTCCGTGACGGTCACACCGGGTTGGTTCTTCGCCATTTCATAGGCTTCTCGAATGTCAATTTTGCGCACTTTGTGGTTGTTCATCAATGTCTCCGCTATTGCGCGAATCGGGGACATCGCTTTTAGATCGCTGTAGTATTCAGCACTGCTCTTGCTTGCCATTATTCCTCCATCTATGGCTGATATTTAGTATCAAGTTTGTTAATTGGCATTTAAAACCTTTATGCTTTCATGTCAAGCAGAGTATTAAATAATTCCCAATTCCTTACCGATCATCCGGAATTTGTCCAGGGCCATATCCAGTTGTTCGCGGGTGTGAGTTGCCATGAAGGAACAGCGGATCAGACAGCCGTTTGGCGGCACTGCTGGGGGAATCACGGGATTTATGAATACACCTTCTTCTCCCAAGCGAGCCCACATTTGGAAGGCACGCATCATGTCGCCCACATATAATGGTATCACAGGAGTACAGCTGGACCCTGTGTCGTATCCCATTGCCTTGAACTCCTGCATCATATAATCGGTATTCTCCCAAAGCTTTGCTATGCGTTCAGGTTCTTCTTCCATAATCTTGAGGGCAGCCAAAACACTGGCCGTAGAAGCAGGAGGAAGCGATGCGCTAAAGATTAAAGCGCGGGATTTATGCTTCAAATAGTGAATCAGCGGCTCATCTGCTGCGATGAATCCACCCACTGAAGCCAAAGATTTGCTGAATGTTCCCATGATGAAGTCGGTCTTTGCCGTCAGGCCAAAATGAGCTGTAGCTCCGGCTCCCTTTTCGCCTAAAACACCCAGAGAATGTGCTTCATCAACCATCAGGATAGCGCCGTATTTATCTGCCAAAGCGGATATTTGGGGCAGATTGGCAATATCACCTTCCATCGAGAATATGCCATCCACAACAATAAGTGCGGATTTACCTCCCAGCTTTTGTAAACAGCGTTCCAGGGAGTTCATGTCATTGTGATTGTAACGCACCATAATGCCGTCCGACAGTTTACAGCCGTCGATGATGGAAGCGTGATCGTATTTATCAGTAACGATATATTCGTTTTTGCCTACCATGGCAGAGATGCAGCCTACGTTTGCCTGATAACCCGTGGGATATGCCAGGGCTGCTTCCTTTCCAACCAGGAGTGCCAATTCTGCTTCCAGCTCCAGATGGATATCCAAAGTGCCGTTCAGGAATCTGGAACCGGCACATCCGCTACCATACTTCTTCATGGCTTGGATGCCGGCTTCCTTCACTTTGGGGTGGTTGGTAAGGCCTAAATAGCTGTTTGAACCCATCATAAGCATTTTTTTACCGTTGCAAATTACTTCGGTGTCCTGCTCGGAGGATATCTCCCTAAAATATGGATAGTAGCCCAAAGCCATGGCTTTACGGGCATCGGTGAAATTGAAACACTTATCCAATATGCTCATCAGTTTCCTCTTATATTATTCGATATACTTTCAAATTCTTATACAACACACTTACTATACTATAGATCAGAAAAACCAGGGGTACGGAAATCAGCATCCATAGTATGCCACCATACCATCCGCCGGCAAGAACAGTAAGCAGTACCAGCAGCGGGTGCATATTTATGGTGGTTCCAACAACTACAGGGTAAACGATATTATTATCTATTACTTGCACAAGCCACATGGCAAAAGCGGCATATACCATCTGCAGGAAAGGGCCACCTGCAAAGAATACGGTGAAGACAGCTAACGCTCCACCAAAGAAGGGTCCGAAATAGGGAATGATATTGGCAAATCCTGCTGAAATACCGATTAACACGGGATTGCTGACCCCTACAATACTCAGTGCTGTGGAAGCCATAATGCTCACGGCAATCACTTCAAACAGCATGGCGCGCAAGTATGTTCCCACAGTTTTATCTATCTTACTCAGCAAAATGATCGCAAGCTCGAAATAGCGGTTTGAACTTAGTCCCAACATACTTCTACGAATCTTGTGCTTGTCTTGTAGTAAGAAAAAGCTGATCAGGGGAACCATTCCAATGAACGAGACGGCGCCGATGATGGAAGAATAATTGTCCAGAAGGAATTTTGGCAGGTAAGCCAAAAAATCTACGGCACTGTCCAATACACTCGTAAGCCAGGTGGCGGCATCCAATCCGGGAATCTGAGCGTCCAGATTGAGGGCATATTCGTAAATACTGTTTACAAATGGAATCTGGATCAGATAATCCACATTCATGACCTCTTCATGACCCAAAATAGCAAGCAGGCTGTTGCCTTGAGCAATCAACTCCGGAATCAGACGGCTGGTAAACCAGGCAAGAATGCCCAGAATGCTAAGGTACAAGGCAATCACTCCCAGCCAACGGGGCCAATGCTTGTATTCCAGCCAGGTAACTGCAGGATCCAGGATATATGTGAAGATCACGGCAAAGATCAAATAGATGAATACCCAGCGGTAAAAGATTAAGCCGGCAACAAACAGAATGCCCAGGATAAGGTTGAAAATCAGCTTAGTCCAATTCATGTTCTTTAGTGCCTGCCAGATCAAATATGAAGTGGCAAAACTCTTGGTTTATGGCAGATAGGATCTTCAATCCTGCTCGAGGCTTCAATTCCACAAACGAGCTAAGATCGGATTTGGAAATCACATGTGCCTCAATATCTGTCTTGGCTGTTGCGGTGCTGCTGCGCTGGTTACCATGGTACATATCCAGGATGCCCAGATGTCCCCCCGGACCTACTGTCTTGTTCAATTTACTGCCGTAGATGCCACTCAGCTCAATCTCTCCGCTTTGCACAAAATAGATCACTTCCAGAGGGTAGCCCTCTTCGTAGATCAATTCGCCAGCTTTGAAACTGCGTGTATGTATCAGCTCATTTAGTAGATATAGCTCAAAATCATTTAAATCTGCAAAAACCTGGTATTGTTTGAGTTCCAGATGTTTGCGAGATGCTGTAAAGCGGTTCTTTAACCATCTGAAGAAGCTGTCCATTTATTACCTCCCACTCCTCACAAGGGGGACAAACGCGCAGGATACGTTCTTTCGATATCTAAGTTCTCCGTTTTCACGATGGATGATGTAAAGAGTTTGAGCTCCGGCTTCACCCACTGGAACTGCCATAATCCCGCCTTCCGCCAGTTGCTCGCACAATCGGGAAGGTACTTCATCAGCAGCGGCAGATACTATAATCTTGTTGAATTCGATGTAGGGGGGATATGCTTGTTGCCAACCCTGCCAGCCATCACCGATGCGGAAATAAAGGTTGCGGAATCCGGCAGCTCTCAGGGTTTTCTGTGCCCTAAGAGAAAGGCCGTCCAAAAGCTCCACCGAACACACTTCTTTTACAATGCTTGCCAAAAGCGCAGTTTGATAACCACTGCCTGTACCAATTTCCAATACGATATCGGCGGGGCTAAGCCTCAGTTCACTAAGCATCAGGGCGATCATAGTCGGCTGAGAGATGGTTTGGGCTTCTAAGATCGGCAGAGGTTGATTGCGATAGGCATATTCACGGTATTCAGGTAACACATAGTCCTCTCTGGGTATCTTGGCAAATGCCTCCAAGACCAAGGGATCGGAAATCCCGGAATTCTTTAGCTTTTTAACCAGTTGCAGCCTCTGATCTTCAAAACGCATTTTAGTGAGTAAACTCCAATAGCTTCTGTGATTCGATCCAGCTCAAGATGGGTGGGAAGGCTTCAGCTTTGTTTAGCTCGAATCCCAAGGGTGTAATGGATATGTAACCGTCGTTTACAGCTTCTGAATCTGTGCCCGGCTCACGATCCCATTGGGGAACATCTCCACCTATTCGATAGCTGAAGCTGTCTTCGGCATCCGATACTATGGAAATAAAATTGTAATACTTACGATGCCCGGTGCGGGTAAGACGAACACCTTTTACATCTTCAAAAGGGATATTGGGGAAATTGACGTTGAGCACTTCATAAGGTTTTGCTAGATTATCGATGCCATGTCCCAGAAGCTTCATGAACCACTTTGTGGCAGAATCGAAGTTTTGGCACTTGTAGGCATTTATGGACAGAGCAATGGCACGCTGACCAAACATGGCAGCTTCCACCGCTGCAGACACAGTGCCAGAATAGAGAACGTCTTCTCCCATGTTTTGCCCGGCATTGATCCCGGAGACTACCAAATCTATCTTGTCTTTAATTATCTTCTGTAAAGCTATTACCACACAATCCACTGGGGTCCCGCCAATCGCCCATTCATTCTTCCCAATACGTGTGGCTGTGATGTCTTTCCTGAGTGTGATGGAGTGAGATGCGGCGCTGCGTTCACTGTCGGGAGCAACAATAATCAGTTCGTGTCCTGCTTCAGCCAAGGCTGCTTGTAAACTGCGGATTCCGGGTGCGTTGATACCATCATCATTTACCAGTAGTATTCTCAATGCATTCTCCTTAGAATAAGATATTCGGTCTGATGAGCATTAGTGCCACTCCAACCGCCAGTATTCCTAATAGCAGTAAGAAAGGCCAAGAGCTGCAGACTATGTGCCAAAGGCTGGGACGCATCCATCTGCGACGGTGCTTTTTGCGGATGTAGTGTGGAGGGCGTTGAATCCGGAATGGCCGGTGTCTGGTTACAGCATCCCGCATACCTAGTTGTGCCTGTGTGAGCCACTTAACATGTGATTTCTCATCCAGGTATGGCTTGTACCCCAAGCTCAAATAGTGGTTTATGCGAGCTTGGCTGAAGCCTTCAACTTCCTGTGGATCAAGCTCTTTAACAATCTTAGTCCGTTTTCTACTCATTTATGCTCCTGTTTTTCTTATCTCTTTTTGGTACAGGCTATTTGTCAAGGGAATTTTAGACTTTGGCTTTGGTATTTCCACCGGTTCAATGTAAAAATAAGCCTCCACTTGGGAGGCTTATTTTTGGTGCAGAAGGCGGGATTTGAACCCGCACACCCGTTACAGGCACAAGATCCTTAGTCTTGCGTGTCTGCCAATTCCACCACTTCTGCGAAAGCTCTATTCGCCCTGAACAGGCTGTGAGGGAGTCTCTGCCGGTGCGGGAACTGCAGCGGGTTCAGCGGGAGCTTCAGTATCAGCAAGTTTGCTTTGACGTTGCTGCACTTCTTCCAGGCTACCACCGCGAAGATCCTTTACCAGAAAAGCAAGCAGGATGCATGATGCGGCAAATACAAGAGCCAGGATCTGAGTCCATTTCTTTAGCATCTGAGACGCACCGCTACCGCCAAACACATTCATTGCAGCTCCACCAAGGTTGGCATCAAGACCACCTTTGGAAGTCTGCGCAAGGATCACCAGCACCAGTACGATGCTGATAATCACATGAATGATCAGGGCTATTGTGTATAAAACCATTTATCTATCCTCAAATTAGTGTTCTATTCTTTACGTTTGAGCACTCAAATTCTGATTGCCGTTTCTGTCAATATTTATTTTAGACAGGACAACTATAACCATAGCTGAAAGCATTAGAAATGCAACCGTTACGTTTCTAGTGGACAACGCTTCTGCTAGAAAAAGATGTGAACCCAATAGCGCAAACACTCCTGCTAGGCTCTGACTGCCCTTGCTTTGTGACACAAAGGCAAAGCCCCATAACGCTGCAGTGCGCAACATCAGCAGGTATGACCCCATCAATTGACGGTATTAGTAGTCAAACCACTTACTGTGGAGTCTGGCTAATTCTCCGTTTGCTTTGATGGTATTGAAAGCCTTCTGCCATTTTTCCACTATCTTTACGTTTGTGATCTTGGATATGGCTATGTAGTAATCTGTAGATAGCAGCTCCAAAACTGGTGTGAAAGTATCCGGTTCCACTTCCGCTTCTCTGCACAATTCCGCCAGAGTGACATCTGTGAATACTGCCAGATCAGCTTGCTTATTTGCCAGAAGCTTTACAGACTGAATCGGATCTTTGTTGCTTACTATGTTTTTGAAGCCAAGCTCCCTGAGGTGTTGTTCTGTAAACCAATTGGTAGTAGTGGCTATGGATTTGTAGGTTTTGGCTTTTTCAACATCATTTGGTACCAACATCCTGTCGCGATGGCAATAGAAGCTTGCCACGTTTGATCCCAGAGGACCTATGAAGTGGAACAATTCTTCCCGCTCCGGAGTCTTGTCCATAGTGAACAAAACTACATTCTCTTCACTAAGGGCTGTGGCATAGGCGTCCTCCCAACTGGTTAGCTGAATGGGAAAATCTGTACCCAGTTCAGCTTGGATGGCATTTACTACATCGGTTCCAAATCCGGTTACTTCCTCATTTTGAATGAAGGTGAGAGGAGGATAGTTTTCAGTGAGAAGCCTGAGCTCTTCCGGTGCTTTGTAGCACGAGCTGATGGTCAGCACTGCGATTACAAGCGATAGACATACAAGTGATTTGTACATTTCTTGCTCCTATGCTGGGCATTTATTTGATTTATTGGCAACACTAGGCCTTATTGAGTTGCGAATTTCAATCTTCGCCAATCTGGAATCCAGATCCCCGTTCTTTATGCTTTTGGACCAATGAGCTCGTAGGCGAAGCTTTGGGATCAATTCCTTTGATCCGCAAAGGATATAGGCTGTGCTTCCTTTGCAATGCTGTTTCAAATAATCGCCCAGTGCAGAGTATAGTATGCCAACGTCATCATGATTTCCCAGACGCACTCCATAAGGGGGATTGCTGAAGATGATGCCGCAAAAATCCCCGGAATAGCTCTCGAAGCGCATGGTCTCAAATTTTACCCGATCTCCAAAGGGTAATAGTCTCAGGTTTTCTTCCGCTGCCCTGATTGCTGTCTCATTGATATCTGATCCTCTGATCAATCCTTGAGGTAATTCACGTATCCCGGCATTTGCCTGCTTCACGACCTCTTGCCACAATCCGGAGTCAAAAGCCGGCATCAGCTCCAGCCTGCTATGATTCCTCAGATAGCCTGCGGGAATCCTGCAATACAGCATCAAAGCTTCCGCCAGGATCGTTCCGCTACCGCACATGGGATCCCACAAGGGCATTTCCTGATCCCAAGAGCCCATTTGGATGATCGCTGCTGCCAGAGTCTCCTGTAGGGGAGCTTCCACAGAGGCTTTCCGATAGCCCCGCTTGTGTAGGCTTTGCCCCAAAATATCCAATGAGATAGTCACTTTATTGTCATGAATATGCAGATTGAAGAGGATGTCCGGCTCTTTGTTTGTGAAAGCAGGACGTTCGCCAAAGCGTTCCCGGAAGTTATCGCAGATTGCATCTTTGAGGATTTGTCCTGCATACAATGAATGTCTGGTGAATGAGTTGCTTACGTTTGTATCGATTCCGAAGCTTTGACTCAGCCCAAACATCGTATGCCAGGGGATATTTTTAAACGCTTGCTGATATAGATATTTGATGCTGTGGCAGTCAAAATGCAGAAGCGGCATCAGCACCCGTTGTATGAGCCGCGCTTCATACAAAATGCGATACAGGCTTTCTTTGCTGCAGCAGAAATGGAGTCCCCGGG